>NZ_LJHZ01000118.1:0-79853 GCF_001296055.1 Novosphingobium sp. AAP93 | reverse complement strand
TTGGGGGAGACCGCCCCACCTTGAACCCGCAGCCCGCACCGGTCGCGTTGGCGTTTGCCCGGTGGACAAGACGCCAAAGGAGCGAGGGCGAGGCCGGCCTAGCCTGCTCCCGATCTGGGCGAGGCGTATAACCTATATGGTTCGTTCTGTCAAGTGGGTCAAGCGGCTGCCTTGGCCGGCCTTGTCTGATCGCCTTTGCCGGCAAGGAGACCGGCCACCGAGATGTCCTCGTCGATCTCTTCCCAATGAAGCCCGGCTCGGCTCAGGGAAACGGCGGCGCGCTGTTCAGGGGTTGCGTGGAGCAGGCGCGGGAACCAGACGAGCGGTACGCCCAGCGTACGGCCATCATCAAGGTCGACCCAGAAGGAATCGGCATCGAACCGGACGGCGAGGGGTTCAGGCGAAAAAGTCATGCCATGCACTTTCGATGTCGTCGCGCCGTGCTTCTATAACACGGGCGAGTTCGGAAAGCACGCGGGGCGGGAAGCCGCGATCATAGGCCAGCGACACATCGGGACGTAGCCAGAACTTGGCTGTATCGCGCCCTCTGGTGACGTGGATATGGGGCGGTTCGCGCGGATCGCCCTCGTTGGCAAAGAAGTGAAACCGGTAGCCGTTCCAATCAAAGACTTTCGGCATAGCCCAGTTCCCGGGAGCGCGAGGGCAAGTTCATCCTGAGCTTGTCGAAGGGGCCCTCGCACTTTCCTTACTACCTTACTCCGCCGCGATCCCCGCTGCCTTGAACATGTCTGCCTCGGCTTCTTCCACCAGCTCGTTCGCCGGTTCCGCAGACTTCGCCTTGCGGCGCGAATCGAAGCTCGACCACACGGTGTTCCAGTCGCCGCGGGTGGCGGCCTTGGAGTATTCGGTGGCGCGGGTTTCGAAGAAGTTGGCGTGTTCGACGCCGTTGAGCAGCGGGGCCAGCCAGGGGAGGGGGTGTTCCTCGATCATGTAGATCGGCTGGAAGCCGAGCTGGCCGAGGCGCCAGTCGGCGATGTAGCGGATGTACTTCTTGATTTCCTTGGGGCTCATGCCCGGGACCGGGCCCTGCTCGAAGGCGAGGTCGATGAAGGCGTCCTCGAGACGGACGGTCTTCTGGCAGCAATCGATGATGTCTTCCTTCACCGCCTTGGTGAGGCAGCCGCGTTCGGCGACGAAGGCGTGGAACAGCTTGGTGATGCCTTCGCAGTGGAGCGATTCGTCGCGCACCGACCACGAGACGATCTGGCCCATGCCCTTCATCTTGTTGAAGCGCGGGAAGTTCATCAGCATGGCGAAGCTGGCGAAGAGCTGGAGGCCTTCGGTGAAGCCGCCGAACATCGCGAGGGTTCGGGCGATGTCTTCATCGGAATCGACGCCGAACTGCTGCAGGTAATCGTGCTTGGCGCGCATTTCCTCGTATTCGAGGAACATCGCGTACTCGCTTTCGGGCATGCCGATGGTGTCGAGCAGGTGGCTGTACGCGGCGATGTGCACCGTCTCCATGTTGGAGAAGGCGGCGAGCATCATCTTGACCTCGGTCGGCTTGAACACGCGGCCGTACTTGTCGTGGTAGCAATCCTGCACCTCGACATCGGCCTGGGTGAAGAAGCGGAAGATCTGGGTGAGCAGGTTGCGCTCGTGGTCCGAGATCTTCTGCGCCCAGTCGCGGCAATCTTCGCCCAGCGGAACTTCCTCGGGCATCCAGTGGATCTGCTGCTGGCGCTTCCAGAACTCGTAGGCCCAGGGATATTCGAAGGGCTTGTAGGAGCTGCGGGCTTGAAGAAGTGACATGGGGACGAGTCCTGTTCGGGGTTCAGCGCAAGGAAGATAGGGCGGCCCGCGCGCCGGTGAAAGCGCGCGGGGTGAAGGGAATCAGAGCCTGACCGGTTTTTCCCCAGTCTGCTCGGGCGCCCCGAAGGACAGGAGGCGCTACTTCCAGAACCAGCGGGGCGTGAGCTTGCGCTCCGCCCGGTTGCGCCACATCTGGATATAGAGCCACAGGCCCGAAAAACTGAAGAAAATCATCGCGAAGCCCGAAAGCGTGCCGATCACGACGCCGACGGGTCCGAAGCTCTCGCCCGAGTGCAGGTGGTGCAAGAGGCCGATCAGGGCGCGCGGATCGCCGGGCTTGGGCTTGGGGCGGCACATGTAGTCCGGCGGGCAGGTGAATGCGGGCTTCGTGGCTGGACTTTGGGCGGTCTGCTCCGCTTTCGGTTTCTCCCCGCCCGCCATGAGCGGCACGATCTGGCTGAGTGTGCCCGTGACGGCGATCCAGAGGAGGAAGACGCCGAAGAAAACCGAAATCCAGCGATGAAACTTGCGCACGACGAGGTCCCTTTTGCAATTGCGAATTATTCGCAAGTGTAGCCTGCCCGGACTGTCCGGGGCAAGCTGGAACCGTGTCGCGGATGGAGGCCATGCCGGACAAGCCGCAATGTGTGGCCGATTGTATCAGGCGGGCCGGCATGGTCTAAACCTCAAGTCAGCTTTAGTTTGTCCAACTCACTGGCAGGCAAGGCATTCCTCGTAGTCGGTCTGCGCGGCCAGTTCGATCACCGGCGCCTCGGCGGTGTTGTCCGCCTCCACGCCGCCGGCAAAACCGGCGCGCTGCACCGACTTCGAGCGGAGGTAGTAGAGCGACTTGATGCCCTTCTCCCACGCCTGGAAGTGGAGCATCATGAGGTCCCACTTGTCGACGTCGGCCGGGATGTAGAGGTTCAGCGACTGGGCCTGATCGATATAAGGCGTGCGGTCGGCCGCGAATTCGAGCAGCCAGCGCTGGTCGATTTCGAAGCTGGTCTTGTAGACGGCCTTTTCCTCCGGCGAGAGGAAATCGAGGTGCTGGACCGAACCGCCGCGCTCGAGGATCGAGTTCCACACGTTGGTCGAATCCTTCGATTTCGACTGGAGCAGCTTCTCGAGATAGGGGTTCTTGACCACGAAGCTGCCCGAGAGCGTCTTGTGGGTGTAGATGTTGGCCGGGATCGGCTCGATGCAGGCGGAGGTGCCGCCGCAGATGATCGAGATCGACGCGGTGGGGGCAATCGCCATCTTGCAGCTGAAGCGCTGCATGACGCCCATGTCCGCCGCATCGGGGCATGCGCCGCGTTCCTGCGCGAGGAGGAGCGAGGCCTCATCGGCCTTGGCGGCGATGTGCTTGAACATCTTGAGGTTCCACGCCTTGGCCATGGCGCTTTCGAAGGCGATGCCCTTCTGCTGCAGGAACGAGTGGTAGCCCATTACGCCCATGCCGACGCTGCGTTCGCGCATCGCCGAATACTTGGCGCGGGCCATCTCGTCCGGCGCGCGGTCGATATAGTCCTGCAGCACGTTGTCGAGGAAGCGGAGCACGTCCTCGATGAAGCGCTCGTCCTTGTGCCACTCGTCCCAGGTTTCGAGGTTGAGCGAGGAGAGGCAGCACACCGCGGTGCGATCGTTGCCGAGGTGGTCGCGCCCGGTGGGGAGCGTGATTTCCGAGCAGAGGTTCGAGGTCGAGACCTTGAGGCCGAGATCGCGGTGATGCTTGGGCATCGTGCGGTTCACCGTGTCGTTGAACACGATGTAGGGCTCACCGGTGGCGAGGCGGGTTTCGACGAGCTTCTGGAACAGCGAGCGGGCGTCGACCGTGCCGCGCACCGAGCCGTCCTTGGGGCTGCGCAGGTGGAATTCGGCGCCATCGCGGACCGCTTCCATGAACTCGTCGGTGAGCAGCACGCCGTGGTGGAGATTCAGGGCCTTGCGGTTGAAATCGCCCGACGGCTTGCGGATTTCGAGGAACTCCTCGATCTCGGGGTGCGAGATATCGAGGTAGCAGGCGGCCGAACCCCGGCGCAGCGAGCCCTGCGAGATCGCGAGGGTGAGGCTGTCCATCACGCGGACAAAGGGGATGATCCCGCTGGTCTTGCCGTTGAGGCCGACCGATTCGCCGATGCCGCGGACCTGGCCCCAATAGGTGCCGATGCCGCCGCCGCGGCTGGCGAGCCAGACGTTCTCGTTCCACGTGCCGACGATGCCTTCGAGGCTGTCCGACACCGAGTTGAGATAGCACGAGATGGGCAGGCCCCGCCCGGTGCCGCCGTTCGAGAGGACGGGGGTGGCAGGCATGAACCACAGCTTGGAGATGTAGTCGTAGAGACGCTGGGCGTGGTCCTGATCGTCGGCATAGGCGTCCGCGACGCGCGCGAAGAGATCCTGATAGCGTTCGCCGGGGAGGAGGTAGCGGTCGTCGAGCGTTTCCTTGCCGAACGCCGTCAGCAGCGCGTCGCGATCCGAGTTCGTCGCAATCGCGAAGCGGCGGGCGTTGATCGTCTTGGAATCGCTGACCGGCTTGGCCGCTGCGGCGAGCGCACCGGCAGCCCCGGCGGTCCCCATGGCTGTCAGGGCCGCGACGAGTGCCTCGCTGCCCTTGTCATCTGCATTCATGCCAATTGCCTTCTCGTTGCCACCAGCGGGGGCACTGTCACCGGCGAGCAGAAGCTCGCTCTGGCTGTCATGCTCCGCGACGCTGTCTCCAGTCCTGAAATCCACGCTGGCAGTCCCCTGTTCCACCTGCTGCGCGCGGGGCCCGAGGGCCGAATCGCGACGCGCAATCCATCATACAATCCAACATACACCGGGCGGAACAAAAGGAGAATATTTCATTCTCCCGGGTGCCCGCACCGGCGCCCGAAACAAGGTCAAGTCGAGGGTCGGCGGCGAAGCTGCCACCGTTGCCGCGAGCTAACTGCCCGCCGCGCCACTGAAACTAGGTTTAGAGGTTCCCCCAGAACCCGACCACTACCCATAGTGCCTCAACCGGAATCAGACACAAGAGGGTAAACACCGCATTATCGATTCGGCTCGTCGCACGTACGATTCGTTTCATCGTCATGACAGTCATGTTGCAGTGCAGCGACGCGTGGTCAAACCGGCATTTCAAGTCCCAATATGGGCCCCGCGAACTTTTTTTGAAGGCGCGATCCGATCTTGTGGACAAGATCGCTGTCCAGACCCGGTTGTTACTTAGCCACGCGATTATCCACTGGCGTGTGGGACGGGGGGCACGATATGCCTTGTGGTGCAGGTCAATGCGGAGCGGCCCCCCATGTTCAAGCTCATCTCGATCATTTTCAGCGGTTTGCTCGTAGGGCTTGCGGCGCGGTACATTTATCCCGGGCCGGTGCCGATGGGGCTGGGGCGCACGATCCTGCTGGGGATCGCGGGCTCGCTGGTGGCGGGGCTGGCGGCGAACCGGGGTCGCGACGGGATCAGCCGGGCAGGGTGCCTGGCTTCGGTGCTTGGGGCGCTGGTGCTGATCTTTATCGGGCGGCATCTGTAGGGTGCGTGCAACCGTGAGTGCCTGCCGATAAACAGGGCTGGCCGATAAACAGGGCCGATAAACAGGGACAGTCCCCTTTTCTGGCAGCTGCGGTTTTGATGCCGACGTCAGGTATGTCTGACGGAGGGGCCAGTCCCTGTTGATCGGCGGCGGGCGGTGGTTCGGGCCGCCCTGGATCCCCGCCTGCGCGGGGATGACGAAGAGCGTGCGCGGGGATGACGAAGGATTTGCCTAGTTCGGCACCAGCACCGTATCGCGCGCGGCGGGCTGGGTCTGGGGGTAGTCCTCGGTGAAGTGCAGGCCGCGGCTCTCGCGGCGGGCGCGGGCGCTCTTGACGATGAGTTCGGCGGTCTGGAGCAGGTTGCGCAGCTCGATGAGATCGGCGGTGACGCGGAAGTTGCCGTAGTAGTCGTTGACCTCGCCCTTCAAGAGCTTGATGCGGTGCGCGGCGCGTTCGAGGCGCTTGTTGGTGCGCACGATGCCCACGTAGTTCCACATGAAGCGCCTGAGCTCGGTCCAGTTCTGCTTGATGACGACTTCCTCGTCGGAGTCCGAGACGCGGCTTTCGTCCCAGGGCCTGAGGTCAGGCGGGGCGGGGAACTGGTCCCAGCGCGCAAGGATGTCGTTGGCGGCGGCATCGCCGAACACGAAGCATTCGAGCAGGCTGTTGGAGGCAAGCCGGTTGGCGCCGTGGAGCCCGCTTTCGGAGCATTCGCCGACGGCGTAGAGTCCGTCGAGATCGGTGCGTCCGGCAAGGTCGATCAGGACGCCGCCGCAGGTGTAGTGCTGCGCGGGGACGACCGGGATCGGCTCCCTGGTCATGTCGATGCCGAGGCCGAGCAGGCGTTCGTAGATATTGGGGAAGTGGCCGCGGACGAACTCCGGGTCCTTGTGGCTGATATCGAGGTGGACGTAATCGAGACCGAGCCGCTTGATCTCGTGATCGATGGCGCGTGCAACAATATCGCGCGGCGCGAGTTCTTCACGCGGGTCGAAGAGCGGCATGAAGCGCTCGCCGCCGCCGGGGACGCCGGGGGGGAGCTTGAGGTGGCCGCCTTCGCCGCGCACGGCCTCGGTGATGAGGAAGTTCTTGACCTCGAGGTTGTAGAGGCAGGTCGGGTGGAACTGCATGAACTCCATGTTGGAGACGCGGCAGCCCGCGCGCCAGGCCATGGCGATGCCGTCTCCTGTCGCGCCGCGCGGGGCGGTGCTGAAGAGGTAGGTGCGGCCCGCGCCGCCGGTGGCGAGGATCGTGGCGCGCGCCGAGAAGCATTCGACGCGCCCGGTGCCGGTATCGAGCGCGTAGACGCCCCAGACGCGCCGGGCGCCGCCGGGGGTTTCGCTGCGGTCCGCGCGGTGGCGGTCGGTGACGAGGTCGATCGCGACCATGTCGGGCCGGAGGGTGATGTTGGGATGGGCCTTGGCGGCCGCGATCAGCGCCTGCTGGACGGCCCAGCCGGTCGCGTCGTCGACATGGACGATGCGGCGGTGCGAGTGGCCGCCCTCGCGGGTGAGGTGGAGCGCGCCGGATTCGGCGTTGAACGGCACGCCCAGTTCGGCGAGGCGGTGGATCGCGGCAGGCGCGTTCTCCACCACGAACTCCACCGTCTCGCGCCGGTTGAGCCCGGCGCCGGCGACCATCGTGTCGCGGATGTGGTCCTCGAAGGTATCGCCCTCGTCGAGCACTGCGGCGATGCCGCCCTGGGCCCATGCGGTCGAGCCGCCATCAAGCGCGCCCTTGGCGAGGACGAGCACGCGGCAGCGTTCGGCAAGCACAAGCGCGGCGGTGAGCCCGGCGGCACCGGAGCCGATGATGAGGACATCCGGGCTGGACATGTCGGCGCAGGTCATCTGCGGGCCCGCAGCGCATCAGGAATGGGATCGGTCACGCAGGCCTCTTTGCCCGTCCTTGCCGCCTTTGGGAAGTATCAAGCAGCCCGTCCCGAGAGGCAATCAAACGTAATTAACGCCGGTCAGGAGATTTGTTTTCGCGCCTGCAAAATGATAGGGATTACCCTTAGGGGTGTGGATTAGGGATTCGTAACTATGCTATGGCGATTGCCTTTCTGCAGGATGAACCGCCACCGCGCGGACAAGGCGACAATCGCCTGGAACGGCACGTGGCACGTTGCGACTTGCCCCGATTGCGGGAAGCTTGTGCGCAAGTCATCCCGGAAGCAGTACTGGAAGCTGGTTCCGGCACTCGCGGAAAAAAATACGCAATAAATTCACTAATTTCGTTTTTGATCAGGGGGCGCTTGGCTGAACTCGATGCTCAGGCCAGCGCCATGTCCGGCCCGCTCGTCAGCTTGACGAATACGTCCTCAAGGTCGGCTTCGTCGGTCGAGACATCGATGATTCCGTAGCCGAGCGACTGGACGAGCGCGAGCACATCGCCTGCGTTGATGCGGTCCTTGTTGTAGGTCACGCGCAGCTCCTGTTCGCCCGAAATGACGCTCTTGACGAAGGCCGGATGCTGCGGCGCGGCATCGATCGGACGATCGAGAGTCAGCACCACGATTTTCTCGCGCATCATGCCGACGAGGTCGCGCGTCGGCTGGTCGGTGATCAGCCGTCCGTGGTTGATGATGGCGATGCGGTCGCACAGCTGCTCGGCCTCTTCGAGGTAGTGCGTGGTGAGGACGATCGTAACGCCTTGATTGTTAAGATCGACCACCAGTTCCCACAACAGCCGCCGCAGTTCGACGTCGACGCCGGCAGTCGGCTCGTCGAGCACGAGGATCGGGGGCGTGTGGACCATGGCCTTGGCGATCAGCAGGCGGCGCTTCATCCCGCCCGAGAGCGACCGGGCGTAGGCATTCGCCTTGTCCGCCAGATGGACCGATTGCAGCAGTTCGAGCGAGCGGCGCGCGGGCGCCGGCACGCCGTAGAGCCCGGCCTGGATATCGAGCACTTCGAGCGGGGTGAAGAAGGGATCGAACACGATCTCCTGCGGGACGATGCCGATCGAGGCCTTGGCGTTGCGCGGCTCGCGGTCGATATCGAAGCCCCAGATCTCGACCGTGCCCGAGGACTTCATGACGAGCCCGGCGAGCGTGTTGATCAGAGTGGACTTGCCCGCGCCGTTGGGGCCGAGCAGGCCGAAGATCTGGCCTTGCGGCACATCGAAACTGACCCCGCCCAAGGCGAGCTTGCCTTCACCCGACCTGGCTCCGGCGGGAGCATAGCGCTTGACGAGATCGCGGATGCGGATGGCGGGGGTGTTGTTCATGGGTTTCTCCCTGCAACCTGAAGCGCCTTGCGTAAAGGGGGCTCGGTTTGCTACCCGCGCGGCCATGAGCACGATCAAGGCACCCGAGACGGTTCTCACCACCAGCACGCGCGTGCGCTGCGACGGCGCGGACAATATCCGTGGCGGAGCGGCGCTGGGCCATCCGCGCGTGTTCATCGAGATCGACGAGCGCGGCTATGCCGAATGCGGCTATTGCGACCGGCGCTTCGTGCTGAAGGGCGGCCCCGCGGATCACGCGTAATCGCAGTGGCGCCGGGCGGCGGGGCTGCCTATATCCCTGCGCATGACCCATACGCCCGATCCCCGCTCGCTGCTCTATCGCCCCGGCCTGCTGACGCCTGATGAGGCCAAGCGCCTTACGGCAACCGCGCTCGGCGCGTGCGAGGATGGCGAGCTTTACCTGCAGTTCATCGCCAGCGAGAGCTTCGGTTTCGACGACGGGCGGCTGAAGACGGCGGACTATTCGCGCGATGCGGGCTTCGGCCTGCGCGGCGTTTCGGGCGAGATGACCGGGTTTGCCCATGCCAACGAGATCTCCGCCGCCGCGATTGCCCGTGCGGGCGAGACCTTGAAGCTGCTCGATCCAGCGAAGGCCGCGCCCGCCGCCGCGCCGCGCCAGAACAACCGGCACCTCTATACCGATGCCTCGCCGCTCGATGCTGTACCCTTCGCGGCCAAGGTCAAGCTGCTGGAGACAATCGACGCGGCGGCGCGGGCGCGCGATCCCCGCGTCGCGCAAGTCTCGGCAAGCCTCGCGGCGAGCTGGTCGGTGGTCGAGATCGTGCGGGCGGACGGGTTCGTGGCGCAGGACGTGCGGCCGCTGGTGCGGCTCAATGTCTCCATTGTCGCCGAGCATAACGGGCGGCGCGAGACGGGGACGTTCGGGATCGGCGGGCGGCGGCTCTATGACGACCTGTTCGAGGAGAGCACCTGGAACCGGGGGATCGATACCGCGCTGGCGCAGGCGCTGGTGAACCTTGAGTCGGTCGATGCCCCGGCGGGCGAGATGACCGTGCTGCTCGGCCCCGGCTGGCCCGGCGTGCTGCTGCATGAGGCGGTGGGCCATGGCCTTGAAGGCGATTTCAACCGCAAGGGCACCAGCGCCTTCTCCGGCCGGATCGGCGAGCGGGTGGCGGCGCCCGGCGTGACCGTGGTCGACGATGGCTCGATCCCCGGCCGGCGCGGGTCGCTGACCATCGACGACGAAGGCACGCCGACGGAAGAGACCGTGCTGATCGAGGACGGTATCCTGAAAGGCTATATCCACGACCGGATGAGCGCGCGGCTGATGGGCCTTGCGCCGACGGGCAACGGGCGGCGCGAAAGCTATGCCCATGCGCCGATGCCGCGGATGACCAACACCTTCATGCGCGGCGGCAATGATGACCCGGCGGAGCTGCTATCGCGGGTGAAGAACGGGATTTTCGCCAAGTCGTTCGGCGGCGGGCAGGTCGACATCACCAGCGGCAAGTTCGTGTTTTCCTGCACCGAGGCCTACCGCGTCGAGAACGGCAAGCTGGGCGCGCCGATCAAGGGCGCGACGCTGATCGGCGATGGGCCGAGCGTGCTGACCCGCGTGACCGGGATCGGCCATGACATGGCGCTCGACGAAGGCGTGGGCGTGTGCGGCAAGGGCGGGCAGAGCGTTCCCGCCGGCGTCGGCCAGCCCACGCTGCTGGTCGAGGGGCTGACGGTGGGCGGCACGGCCTGACCGGCGGGGCGCGTTACCCGTCCCGTAATGCGACTCCAGGACTTCTACGTAGTTGGCGCTTGGCTTGCATATTGTTCTAGGCTGCCATCAGGAAAACTACAGTCAGCGACGGTTAAGCCGGCGCGGCGCACCTTGGTCTGCGACCAATTTGAGAAAGGGCACGTCATGATCCGGATTGCCACCAAGCTCGGGCTCGCCGCTGCCTCCGGTGCGATGCTGCTGGCCGGGGCGACGGCTGATGCCCGCCCGCACCTGTCCGGCGAGGAACAGCTGGCGAAGCTGCTCGAGGGCCGCGTGGAGGGCAAGCCCGTGAACTGCATCAACCTGCCGCAGGTCCAGTCCTCGCACGTGATCGACAAGACCGCGATTGTCTATGGCAGCGGCAACACGATCTATGTGCAGCGGCCCAAGTCGGGCGCCTCGACGCTCGATTCGACCGATATCCTCGTCACCCAGCAGACCACCTCGCAGCTGTGCAACCTTGACGTGGTGCAACTGCGCGATCGCAACGGGTGGTTCTGGCGCGGGTTCGTGGCGCTCGACCAGTTCGTGCCCTACACCCGCGCGCCGAAGGTCGCGATGGCCAACTGACTTGCATTGATTCCGGCGGGCGGTCGGCGGTATGGGCGCGGCATGACAGCTATGCTCCTCCGCCTCGCCACGCCTGACGACGTAGCCGCGCTCGCCGATCTAGGGCGCCGCGCGATCACCGCCAAGTTCGGGCATCTCTACAAGCCGGAAGACTTCGCGACCTTTCTTGGAGAGGCGCACAGCGAGGCGAAGGTGGCCAAGGAGATTGCCGATCCCGGCATGCGCGTGGCGGTGATCGAGGAGAACGGCGCGCTGGTGGCGTTCTGCAAGCTGGTGCTGGAAAGCACGATGCCGACCGGGCACAGCGATGCGCGGCGGCCGCTGGAACTCAAGCAGCTCTACACCGATCCTGCGCGCATCGGCGGCGGGCTGGGCGCGAAGCTGATGGACTGGGCGCTGACGCAGGCCGAAGCGGCGGGCGCGGACGAGATCCAGCTTTCGGTCTATAGCGAGAACCCCGAGGCGCAGCGGTTCTACCACCGCTATGGCTTTGCCAAGATCGCCGATATCGAGTTCTGGGTGGGCACGCATTGCGATCCCGAATTCATGTATGCCAAGCGCCTTGTCTCTGAAGGCCATAGTCAGGCGCAAGCCGAGCAGGTATAAGCACAGCCATGTCATCCGTACGCCCCTGGCGCGATATCACGCGCCGCAAGAGCCGCCAGATCATGGTTGGATCCGTCCCCGTTGGCGGCGATGCGCCGATCACGGTGCAGACCATGACCAACACCCTCACCAGCGATCCCGTCGCGACGATCAACCAGATCCGGCGCTGCGAGGATGCGGGGGCGGATATCATCCGCGTCTCGTGCCCGGATGTGGAGAGCACCGCGGCCTTGGGCAAGATCGTGCGCGCGGCGCGGGTGCCGATCGTGGCGGACATCCATTTCCACTACAAACGCGCGCTGGAAGCGGCGGATGCGGGCGCGGCGTGCCTGCGGATCAATCCGGGCAATATCGGCTCGAGCGAGCGCGTCGCCGAAGTGGTCCGCGCGGCCAAGGCCAATGGCTGCGCGATCCGCATCGGCGTGAACGCGGGCAGCCTCGAGAAGGACCTGCTCGAAAAGTACGGCGAACCGTGCCCCGAGGCGCTGGTGGAGAGCGCGCTCGATCATATCAAGCTGCTGCAGGACCACGATTTCCACGAATACAAGGTGGCGGTGAAGGCCTCCGACGTGTTCCTCGCGGTCGCGGCCTATATGGGCCTTGCCGAAGCGGTCGATTGCCCGCTGCATCTGGGCATTACCGAGGCGGGCGGGCTGATCGGCGGGACGGTCAAGTCCTCGATCGGGCTCGGCAGCCTGCTCTGGGCGGGCATCGGCGATACGCTGCGCGTCTCGCTTTCGGCCGAGCCCGAAGAGGAAGTGCGCGTCGGCTTCGAGATCCTGAAGTCGCTTGGCCTGCGCACCCGCGGCGTGCGCGTCGTCTCGTGCCCGAGTTGCGCGCGGCAGGGCTTCGACGTGATCCGCACTGTGGAGAAGCTGGAAAGCCGCCTCAGCCACATCAAGACGCCGATCTCGCTTTCGGTGCTCGGCTGCGTGGTCAATGGCCCCGGCGAGGCGCGCGAGACCGATGTGGGCCTGACCGGCGGCGGCAACGGCAAGCACATGGTCTACCTCTCGGGCGTGACCGACCACACCGTGCAGGACGAGGACATGCTCGAGCATATCGTCGCGCTGGTGGAGAAGAAGGCCGCCGAGATGGAAGCGGCGACGACCGACGCGGGGAAGGCGGAAGTGCCGGCGGAGTAAACTGCCGCTTGTTTGTCGAGGCGGGGTGAGGCACCTTCCGCGCCATGGGCAAAGTCGAGAAGATCCCGGTTGAAGTCCCCGCAGACTTTCTTGCTGCAGCGGAGCGCGCGGTTGCGGGCGGCGAGTTCGTCTCCGTCGAGCAGGTCGTCGCAAGTGCCTTGCGGAGCTGGCAGGTTCAGCGCGAATCCGACCTCGCCAAGTTGCGCAATCTTATCGACGAAGGCCTTGCCAGCCCGGTCGAGGCCTGGGACGGAGTGTCTTCGATTTTGGCTGAAGGACGGCGGCGTTTGGCCGAGCGCGAGGGGTGACTTACCGGATCGAGCGGACGAAAGTCGCAGCCGACGATTTGCTCGACATCTGGTTGGCGCTCGCTCTTGAAGATGTGCTCACGGCAGACCGCCATCTGCGGCGGCTCTGTTCCAACAGCAGGGGTGAGCCGCCTTCGTCATTTGCTAACGCATTTGCGGGCACAATGGCGCGGTCATGAACCGCTTGATCGTCATTGCTGGCCTTGTCGTGTTCTTCAGCGTGCTGCTGGCGCCGGGTCTGTCTGTCGAGCCACCGGCCAAGGCGCGGACGGCGAAGGCCGGGCATTCCTCGCCGTGGAGCAAGGATGCGGCGGCGCCCACGAAGCGGGACGGGACGGCCGAGATGGTCGAGATCGCGCGCGATTCGCAGGGGCAGTTTCACCTCGAGGTCGATGTGGGCGGGGAATCGGTGCGGTTCCTTGTGGACACCGGCGCGGACGTGGTGGCCTTGACCGAGGATGATGCCGAGCGGCTGGGGCTGCGGCCCGATCCATCCGAATACCGCCCGATGCTGCAGACAGCCTCCGGCACCGGCCTGGCCGCGCCGGTGGAGATCGACCGGCTGACGATCGGCGGGCGCGAGCTGACCGGGGTGGCGGCGGTGGTCGTGCCCGATCTCTCCGTCAGCCTGCTCGGCCAATCGGCGCTGCGGCGGCTGGGGAGCGTGACCTTGCAGGGTGACCGGCTGATCATTGCGGGCTAACAGCCGGCCCATGACCATCTCGATCCGCATTGCGACGCCCGAAGACCTGCCCCTGATTGCGGACCTGATCCGCGGGCTCGCCGATTACGAGAAGCTGGCGCATGAGGTGCGCTTCGATGAGGCGGTGCTGGGCGCCAAGCTGTTTGGGCCGCGTCCCTATGCCGAAGTGATCATCGGCGAAGTGGATGGCGCGGCGCAGGGTTTCGCCTTGTTCTTCCACAATTTCTCGACCTTCGAGGGCAAGCCCGGGGTCTATCTGGAGGACCTTTTCGTGCGGCCCGAGGCGCGCGGGAGCGGGCTCGGCAAGGCGCTGCTGTCGCGGCTGGCGGCCATCGCGGTGGAGCGCGATTGCGCGCGGCTCGAGTGGTCGGTGCTTGACTGGAACGAACCCGCGATCGGCTTCTACAAGAAGCTCGGCGCGCGGCTGATGGACGAGTGGACCGTCATGCGGGTGGATGGCGCGGCTCTGGTGCAACTGGGCGCATCTGCTGGAAAATCGGCCTGATTCGCCGTATACAAACCGATATGACGGGACTGGTAAACAGGCGCGGGCTCATTGCGGGCGCGGCGGCAACGGCGGTTGCTGCGGCGCTGCCTGCGCGCGTGTTCGCCCAGCCCTACAGCGTGCCGGAACAGAACCGGCGCATCCTCGCCGTCGCAAAGGAGCAGATGGAGCGGGTCCGGTCGGTGCTGTGGCGGACCGATATCGTAGGCGTCGCCGATTTCGCGTTGCCTTCGGCCATGCCGCGGCTCCATTTCGCCGATCTCGAGAAGGGCGAAGTGCGCTCGTTCCTTGTCGCGCACGGCAAGGGTTCGGACCCGGAGCATGACGGGTTTCTCAAGCTCTTTTCCAACGATATCGGTAGCCTCGCCACTTCGCGCGGGGCGTTCATCACCTACGAGTGGTACAAGGGCAAGTACGGCACCTCGATCCGGCTCGGCGGGCTCGACCCGGAGAACAGCAACACGCTGGACCGCGCGATCGTGATGCACCCGGCGTGGTATGCGAACCCCGACATGCTGGAGAAATGGGGCAAGCTGGGGCGCAGCGACGGGTGCTTTGCGATGCCTGAAGCCGACTTCAACGAGTCGCTGTGGCATCTTTCCGGCGGGCGGCTGCTCTATGCGGACCGGCTGGGGATTTATTGATGTTCTTCCGACGTCGTACGCCTGAGGCTGTTCGGGTTGGAGAGTCCTTGGCGTCGTGGCTGATGGTCCTGCTACGCTGGATCAGTTTGGCTGTGATGGTTGTCTTGCTTGTCGGATTGATGCTGAACTTCAATCTTGGCTGGTTCAGGAACCAGTTTTTGCCGACCATCGCTGGCCTCTTGATCCTCAACGTTGGCTTCGTGGGAATGCATCGGTTCGCTCGGGGTCTGCGCAGTTCCTATGATGCAGAAGCAGACGAACGAATGCGCAGCGTCAGGCCCTTGATTCAAAAGAGGTCGGACGACCCTCAGCACTAAGCCCCAAATCTCGTCATTCCCGCGGAGGCGGGAATCCAGAGCCGAACGGCGCGGCGTTTGGCCGCTCTGGATCCCCGCCTCCGCGGGAATGACGATGCTTGGGAGGAATCGAAGCGAATTACAGCGGGTTATCCAGCTTGATGATCGCTTCGGTGCTCTTGCGCTGGTCGGTGTGGAGCTGGCGCGGCTGGGTGAAGCTGGCGATGACGGGGGCGTCGCGGTTGTAGATGTCCGGGAAGCTGCGCATCAGGCCGGTCACGTCGCGCGCGACGGTGAAGTAGGTGATGTAGACTGCCCAGGGCTTGGTCATCGGGACCTTGGTGTACTTGCCCGAGAGGTTGTACTGAACCGCGGTTTCGGGGGGCAGGTCGGCGCCGAGGATCGCCATCGTCATCGCGAGTTCAGTGGCGCGTTCGGCGCGGATGCAGCCGTGGCTGAGCGCGCGGGCGGGGAGCGCGAAGAGGTTCCGGTTGGGGGTGTCGTGGATGTAGATCGCGTGCTCGTTGGGCATGTCGAGCTTGACGCGGCCCAAGGAGTTGCTGTCGCCCGGCTGTTGCACCACGGTGATCGTGCCATCGGCGGCCTTGGTGGCGACATAGCCTTCGCGCGCGGCCTGACGCGGGTTCTTGATCAGGCGCGCGCCGAGGCCTTCGCCGACGACGATCGACTGCGGGACGGTCCACGTCGGGTTGAACACCACGTTCTTGACCTGCTCGGCGAGCTGCGGCGTTGCGGTCTTGCCCGGCTTGCCGACGATGGCGCGGTAGGAGCGGATGATCTTGTTGTTCACCGTCAGCCGGAGCTCCTGCTCGGGCACGTTGATGATGAGGTATTGCAGCCCCATGTCGCGCGCGAGCCAGCGCCAGCGGTCCATGTTGGCCTTGATCATGCCGATCTGGCGCGGGTCCTTGGCCTTGGACAGCATGTCCTTGAGCAGCGCGTAATCGGGATGCGTGGGATTGAGCGAGGCGAGCACGCCGGGAATGTCGTGCGTTTCGGTCGCCTGCGCGAGGAGCTGCGCGTTGGGGTGCAGGTCCTGATCGGGATCGATGGCGAACCACTGGATGCGCGCGGGCATCGGGGTGCGGCCATCGCGCAGGTCTTCGGCCAGCCAGACGAAGAGGCGGCTGGCGAGCGCGTCGAGATCGTCGCCTTCGCCCTTGGCGATGGCGGCGGCGAGATTGGCGGGCTCGTAGTCGGCCGGGGTGAGGCCTTCGCTGCGGATGCCCTTGATCGCGGCGAGGAGGGCCTTGGCATCGGCCAGCGTCCAGTGCGCCAGCGGGGGCGGCAGCGGCTGGAAGACGGGTACGGCGTCGGGTGTGGCCGTGCCGGTGGGGGCCGGGGTGGCCTGTGCCACCGGGGCCTGTGCGGTCGGGGCGGTCGCTGTCGGCGTGGGCTTCGGCGCGGGCTTGGCGGGCTGGACACCGGCGGTCAGATCGACCGGGCCCTGCTGCGCGGCCGTGGCGGGCGTGCCCAGCGCGGCCCAGCCCAAGGCTGCCGTGCAGAGCATGCCGCTGACCTTCGCCCGATGAATCATGCGCATTGCTCGATGTCTTTCCCTGTGTGGCGCCCGGCTGTCTGGTGATTCCTGCCCCAAGCGGACGAAGCAATCAAGCAAGGCGGCTGTCTGTTTGCTGAATCGCCAGACTGATCCAGGTTGCACGATGCTGCTGACCTTTGCGCTGCACGAAAGGCGTCGCTATGGGCGGGCGATGAAGCGCGCTGCCCCCCTGCTGCCGATCCTCTCCGCGATGACCGGGCTGCTGTGCTTCGGGGTGATGGACGGCTTCATGAAGATCGCCGCGCTGGCGGTGGGGGCCTATGCGGCGCTGTTCTGGCGCAATCTGGTCGGGTCGCTGATCATGCTGCCGGTGTGGCTGGCGCGCGGCAACAAGGACGGCAAGCGCGGCCTGCCGGGGCGCGAGGCGATGCGGCTGCATCTGCTGCGCTCGGGCGTTTCGGGGGTGATGGCGACGCTGTTCTTCTATGGCCTGGCGCGGACGCCCGTGGCTGAAGCCATGGCGCTTTCGTTCATTGCGCCGCTGCTGGCGCTCTATCTCGCTGCCGTCTGGCTGGGCGAGGAGCTTTCGCGGCGCGCGGTGGCGGGATCGGTGCTGGCCCTGTCCGGCGTGGGACTGATCGCGGCGGGCAAGTTTGGCGGGACGAGCTACAATGTCGAAAGCGTGCACGGCCTGATCGCGATCCTGATTTCGGCCGTGCTCTATGCGTGGAACCTCGTGTTGCAGCGGCGGCAATCACAGCTGGCGGGGCCGGAGGAAATCTCGTTCTTCCAGACCTTCTTCATCTTCTGCCTGCTGGGGATCGGCGCCTGGTGGTTCGCGCCGCTGCCGCCCGCGCAGATCTGGGCCGTGCTGGCCGCCTCCGCCGTGCTGTCGACCGCGTCGCTGATGCTGCTCGGCTGGGCCTATGCGCGCGCCGAGGCGCAAGTGCTGGTGCCGCTCGAGTATACCGCGTTCATCTGGGCCGCGATTGTCGGCTGGGTGGTGTTTTCCGAGCCGCTGACGTGGCGCACCCTGGCCGGCGTGGTGCTGATCGTGGCGGGCTGCCTGATCGCGCTGCAGCGCAAACCCGCGCCCGAAGCGGCCGCCGAACGGGCCTGACTGCGGGCTTGTAACGTTTCGCTGCGCCGCACCGTATGGCATGCAGCGGCCTATGCATTTCGAGCGCCCCAAGCCTTGACGCGGGGGCTGTCTCGGCGCATCGGGCACGCGTGCCCTCGGGGGCGGCTCCGGTGCGGCAAACGGTTTCAACTTGAAGGGATTACGCATCGCCATGACCCAGGTCGGACAGGACACGCTCGGCGCCCGCAGCACGCTTACCGTTGGCGGCAAGGACTATGCCTACTACGCGCTCGGCAAGGCCGCCGCAGCCTATGGTGACGTCTCGCGCCTGCCTTTCTCGATGAAGGTCCTGCTCGAGAATCTGCTCCGCTTCGAGGATGGCGGCTTCACCGTCTCGACCGACGACATCAAGGCGCTGGTCGACTGGCAGAAGGACCCCTCGAGCAGCCGCGAGATCCAGTACCGCCCGGCGCGCGTGCTGCTGCAGGATTTCACCGGCGTGCCTTGCGTGGTCGACCTCGCCGCCATGCGCGATGCGATTGCCAAGCTGGGCGGCGATACCAGCAAGATCAATCCGCAGGTGCCGGTCCACCTCGTGATCGACCACTCGGTGATGGTCGACGAGTTCGGCCACCCCAAGGCTTTCGAGCAGAACGTCGAGATCGAATACTACCGCAACGGCGAGCGCTATGACTTCCTCAAGTGGGGCTCGAAGTCGCTGGCCAACTTCAAGGCGGTGCCTCCGGGCACCGGCATCTGCCACCAGGTCAACCTCGAGCATATCGCGCAGGCGGTGTGGACGAGCGAAGGGCCGGACGGCGCGACAGTCGCTTATCCTGACACCTGCGTCGGCACCGACAGCCACACCACGATGATCAACGGCCTTGGCGTGCTGGGCTGGGGCGTCGGCGGGATCGAGGCGGAAGCCGCGATGCTTGGCCAGCCGGTTTCGATGCTGATCCCCGAAGTTGTCGGCTTCAAGTTCACCGGCGAGCTTCAGGAAGGCGTGACCGCGACCGACCTCGTGCTGACCTGCACCAGCATGCTGCGCAAGCACGGCGTGGTCGGCCGCTTCGTCGAATACTATGGTCCGGGCCTTGCCTCGCTCACGCTGGCGGACCGCGCGACGCTGGCCAACATGGCGCCGGAGTATGGCGCTACTTGCGGCTTCTTCGGCATCGACGACAAGACGCTCGACTACATGCGCCTGACCGGCCGCGAGGAAGACCAGATCGCGCTGACCGAAGCCTATGCCAAGGCGCAGGGCTTCTGGATCGATCCTTCGGTCGAGCCCGTGTTCACCTCGACGCTGGAGCTGGACCTTGGCACCGTGGTGCCCAGCCTTGCCGGGCCGAAGCGCCCGCAGGACCGCGTCTCGCTGCCCGACGTCGATGACGTGTTCAATGCCGACATGGCGAACACCTACAAGAAGGCGCAGCAGCGCGTGCCGGTGGAAGGCAAGGACTTCGACATCGGCGATGGCGACGTGACGATCGCGGCGATCACCAGCTGCACCAACACCTCGAACCCGGGCGTGCTGGTGGCGGCGGGCCTCGTCGCCAAGAAGGCCAACGAGATGGGCCTCAAGCCCAAGCCCTGGGTCAAGACCTCGCTGGCGCCGGGCTCGCAGGTGGTGACGGACTACCTCGTCAAGGCCGGGCTGCAGGAGCACCTCGACGCGGTCGGCTTCAACCTCGTCGGCTATGGCTGCACCACCTGCATCGGCAACTCCGGCCCGCTGGCCGAGCCGATCAGCAAGGCGATCAACGACAACGGCCTCGTTGCCGCGGCCGTGATCTCGGGCAACCGCAACTTCGAGGGCCGCGTCTCGCCCGACGTGCGCGCGAACTTCCTCGCCAGCCCGCCGCTGGTGGTGGCCTACGCGCTCAAGGGCACGGTGATCGAGGACTTCGTCTCGACCCCGATCGGCCAGAGCAAGGATGGCGTGGACGTCTATCTCAAGGACATCTGGCCGTCGAACCATGAAGTCTACGAGACGATGGCGGGCTGCATGGACCGCGCGATGTTCCAGGCGCGCTACGCCGACGTCTACAAGGGCGACGTGCACTGGCAGGCGATCAACGTGACAGGCTCGGAGACCTACAGCTGGCGCGCAGGCAGCACCTATGTCGCCAACCCGCCCTACTTCGAGGGCATGTCGATGACCCCGGCGACGGTGAGCGACATCATCGAGGCGAAGCCGCTAGCGATCCTCGGCGATTCGATCACGACCGACCACATCTCGCCGGCCGGTTCGATCAAGGCCGACAGCCCGGCGGGCAAGTGGCTGATGGAGCACCAGGTCGCCAAGGCCGACTTCAACTCCTACGGCGCGCGCCGCGGCCACCACGAAGTGATGATGCGCGGCACTTTCGCCAACATCCGCATCAAGAACGAGATGGTGCCCGGCATCGAAGGCGGCATGAGCCGCTATGGCAGCGAGGTCGGCGCGATCTATGACGTGGCGATGAAGCACAAAGCCGACGGCACGCCGCTGGTGGTGATCGCGGGCAAGGAATACGGCACCGGCTCCAGCCGCGACTGGGCGGCCAAGGGCACCAACCTGCTCGGCGTGCGCGCGGTAATCGTCGAGAGCTTCGAGCGCATCCACCGCTCGAACCTTGTCGGCATGGGCGTGCTGCCGCTGCAATTCAAGCAGGGCGAGAGCCGCGAGACGCTGGGGCTGACGGGTGACGACAGCTTCACCATCCGCGGTGTGGCGGGCCTGAAGCCGCGTCAGGATGTGGAAGTGGAGGTGACGCGCGCCGATGGCACCAGCTTCACCTTCACCGCGCTCTGCCGCATCGATACTGCCAACGAGCTGGAATACTATCTCAACGGCGGCATCCTGCACTACGTGCTGCGCAACCTGGCGGCCTGACGGTCGCAAGCGGTCGCGCTGGAATCAGAAAGGGCGGCTCCCCCCCGGAGCCGCCCTTTCCTTTTGCCCGCGTTCCCCTTGCAAGGTGACGGTCCGCGGAAGCTGGTTCAGGCCGTCGCGGCAGCCTTGGCCTTGAGGCCCTGATGGCGGCGGGCGACGAGACCGGCTGCGGCGGCGCCGAACAGCAGGACCATCGAGGGTTCGGGCACCGGTGTGCCACCGTTCGACGAGGTCGAGGTGGACGTGCTGGTGCTGCCGTTCGAGGACGACGAGGTCGAGCTGCTGGTGCTGCTCGACGACGAGGAAGAGCCACCGGTCGACGAGGAGGACGACGAAGTCGAGGAGGACGACGAAGTCGAGGAGGACGTCGACGACGAGGTCGACGAGCTGCTCGTCACGTTGCCCGAACTGGTCGAAGTTGACGAGCTGGTGGAGACGTTGCCCGACGAGGTGCTGACATTGCCCGAGCTCGTCGAGACATTGCCCGAAGACGTGCTGACGTTGCCCGACGAGGTCGAGGTGCTGCTGGTCACCGCACCCGAGCTGGTCGAGACGTTGCCGCTCGAAGTCGAGGTGGAGATATTGCCGCTCGAGGTCGAGCCGCCCGACGTCGACGTCGAACCGCCCGAGGTCGAGGTGCTGCCGCCCGAGGTTGAGCCGCCGGAGGTCGAAGTCGAGCCGGTGCTGGTCGAGGAGACCACCACGCTGCCGCCGCCGCTGCTGCCACCGAAGAACCCGCCGAAGAACCCGCCGCCGAAGCCGCCGATCCCGCCGCCGCCGCCGACAATCACTGCCGGGCCGCCGCTGCTGCTGCCCGAGGGCTGGGGCGGCATCGGCGGCATGTAGGGCACAGGGGCATAGGCCATCTGCTGCTGCGGCATGGCGCAGGACTTGGTGACGGTGGTCTTGACCACGCGGCGCAGGCGGTGGACCGGGCGCTGCTTGACCACGGCATAGTGCCGCTTCACTTGCTTGACCTTGATCGGCTTGACGTGATGGATCTCGGCAGCCGAGGGCGCCTCCGACACGTGCACCGCGCCGCCGCCCAGAACTGCACCGCCCGCTGCGCAGGCCGCCAGTTTTGCCAATGCCATCCGAACCGACATGATCGTTGCTCTCTGTTCCCGTGGGAAAGGGCCCTATCCGCGCAATGGTGGACAAACCCTCTCCTGACAGATCGAACAACGCAGATCAGACCGGCTGCGGCAATGCTGTTAACCGGGTTTCACCCCTTCTTGGGGACCCGAATTGGGTCAAAACGGGGCTTGCGAGCAAGTCTGTGCCAATCTGGAACCGAATTGGCATCGGCAGTTACGCTTAGAGCGTTTACCATCAGCCCTCGTCGGGCGCGAAGAGGCCGGGGAGATCGGCGGCGGGCGGGGTGAGTCCCAGATGGCGCCAGCCGCGATCGTTGAGGCACCGACCTCGTGCGGTGCGGGCAACCAGACCGAGCTGGATGAGGTAAGGCTCGATCACGTCTTCGATGGTGTCGCGCGGTTCGGAAAGGCCTGCCGCGAGCGTCTCCACCCCGACCGGGCCGCCCTTGTAGATATCCGCAATCATGCTGAGGTAGCGCCGGTCCTGCAGATCGAGCCCGAGCGAGTCGACTTCGAGCCGGGTCAGCGCGCTGTCTGCCACGTCGCGGGAAATCACCGCTGCTCCGGCGACTTGCGCGAAATCGCGGACGCGGCGGAGCAGGCGGCCGGCGACGCGCGGGGTGCCGCGCGAACGGCGCGCGATCTCGCCCGCGCCGCCGCTGTCGACGCCAATGCCGAGCAGGCCCGCGCCGCGCGTGACGACGCGTTCGAGCTCGGCCACGGTGTAGAACTGCAGGCGCACCGGAATGCCGAAACGGTCGCGCAAGGGCGTGGCGAGGAGGCCTGCGCGGGTGGTCGCGCCGATCAGGGTGAAGGGCGGCAGATCGATGCGCACCGAGCGCGCCGAGGGGCCCTCGCCGATGATCAGATCGAGCGCGCGGTCTTCCATCGCCGGATAGAGCACTTCCTCGACCACCGGATTGAGGCGGTGGATCTCGTCGATGAAGAGGACGTCGCCGCTCTCCAGATTGGTGAGGAGGGCAGCGAGATCGCCCGCCTTGGCAATGACCGGGCCGGAGGTGGCGCGGAAGTTGACCCCCATCTCGCGCGCGATGATGGCGGCGAGCGTCGTCTTGCCGAGACCGGGCGGGCCATAGAACAGCACATGGTCCATCGCCTCGCCGCGCTGCTTGGCGCTTTCGATGAAGACATGCAGGTTTTCGCGCGCGGCTTCCTGCCCGACGAATTCAGCGAGCGACTTCGGGCGCAGCGCGGCGTCGGGGTCTTCCGTCTGGCGGCGGGGGGTGAGGATGGGGTTGTCGGTCATGGCTCACCCTTGCCGAGCGGCTCGGTCCGCCTTGAGGAATGGAGGATGCGCTGGATGGAAACGATATCGGCCTCAAAGCGATAGAGCACGAGGTAGGGTGCGCGCAGGCAGCTGCGGACGTTGCGGCCGTATTCCGGGCGCACTCTCCCGACGAGCGGATACATCTTCAGCCTGGCGAAAATGTCGTCGAAGCCTGCCATGAAGGCGCGCGTGGTGGGGGCTCCGAACTCGGTCAGGCTGCGCAACTGGATTTCTTCAAGATCAGCCTGCGCCTGCCGCGAAATCCGAACTTCATGCATCAGGCAGTTTCGCCATGATCTCCCTGAGCACGTCGCGCGGATCAGCATCCAGATAGCCCGATGCCTCACCCTCCGCCAGCCGCGCCCGGACCCATGCGGCATCCTCGTCCGCCTCGGCCAGATCGCGCCGGATGAGATCGCGCAGGTACTCGGCGGCATCAAGATAACCGCCATCGGCGATGCGCTGGTCGATGCGGCTTTGCAGCGCGGTGGGGAGGGGGAAACTGAGGTCGGTCATACTCCGATTATCCTCCAACAGGGCGGGGGCGGCAAGCGGGTTCGCGGACTGGCGCTCGGTGGCGAGAAGGAAGTTATCTGACAATCTCATCAAACTCTACATGCGTCGGATGTACGCTCGAGCACGCCATTATCAACGCACATTTCCCGTGGAGCATCGCGACATCTGCCGCTCCAAAGCCTGTAGAACCGACAGAAAAGCTGGTTGCTGGCCCTTGCCCTGCTCTGACTAAAAGCGATGTGCCATCGGCAAAGATCAATTTCATAACCGACCTGAAATCTTTGCCTGCAGGCATAAAATTCAAGGATTTTTTTGTAATCTGGCTAAACAGCATGATCTTTTTCACGCCCTTTGCAAGGCGAAGTCTATTTTTAAATTGAATCAATTCGCCTTCAATATTCATCAATTGATTTGGAGGAATTTTAAACCAATGGTAGAATGACTTCCATGAATCAATCACATACCAAGAACATGCTGCAGACATCGCGAATCCTAGTAACGAGCGTTCAGCAATGGCCGCGACCGCCAGAATTGCAGTTGTCAACGCGTAAATCGCCAGCAGGACTAGGCCGGTCCTAAAGCCTGGGCCGGGGTAGAGATGCATCACCCCGTCGCCCGCTTTAGCGCGACGCGCACCAGATCATTGAGCGGCGCATCGTCGCCCAGTTCCTTGACCGCCGCCGCGACGGCCATGCTGGCGGTGGCGGGTTTGAAGCCGAGGTTCTGGAGCGCGGAGATCGCATCGGCGCTGGTGGAGCCGGCGGGGGCGGCGGCGAGGCCTTCGAGCGGCGGGGTGCCGGGACCGGCGGCGATGGGGCCGAGGCCGCCGGCCTTGTCCTTGAGTTCGTTGACGATGCGGCTGGCGAGTTTCGGGCCGACGCCCTGCGCGCGGGCGACCATCGCGGCATCGCCGCTGGCGCAGGCGCGTTGCAGGTCTTCGACCGAGAGCGCCGAGAGGATGGCGAGCGCGACCTTGCTGCCGACCCCCTGCACCGCGGTCAGCAGGCGGAACCAGCCGCGTTCGGCGGCGCTGGTGAAGCCGATCAGGCGCTGGTCGTTTTCCGAGACCTGAAGCTCGGTGTGGATGACCACCTTGTCGCCGCGGATGCCGAGCCGGTCGAGCGTCTTGGCCGAGCAGTGGACGAGGTAGCCGACGCCGTTCACGTCGATGATCGCCCAGTCGGGGCCGAAATCGTCGAGCAGGCCGGTGAGCTTTGCGATCATGGTTTGTTCTATGGCAGGCCTGCGTTTGGTGAGCAAGCTTGCGCGAGCATCCTTCGACAGGCTCAGGATGAGCGGGCTTTGTTCATCCTTCGAAACCCCGCTCAGGCTGAGCTTGTCGAAGCATCGACACCGCGTTGGCCCTAGCGGTGGCTGCCCATCATGTTGGCGTGGGTGATGGCGACGGCGAGGGCATCGGCGGCGTCCGCGCCCGTGAGCGCAACACCGGGGAGCAGGACCTTGAGCATGGCCTGGATCTGCACCTTCTCTGCGCCGCCGGTGCCGACGAGCGCCTTCTTGATGACCTTGGTCGGATACTCGGCGACCGGCAGGCCTGCGCGCGCCACGGCCAGCAGGGCGACGCCGCGCGCCTGACCAAGCTTGAGCGTCGACTGCGGGTTGACGTTGACGAAGACTTCCTCGACCGCGCCCGCATCGGGGTGGTGCTGCGCGATCACGGCGGCGAGGCCAGCGTCGAGTTCGACGAGCCGCTCGGCCATGCCGGCCTTGGCATCGGTACGGATCTGGCCGTTGGCGACGTGGCTGAGGCGGCTGCCGGACTTGGAGACAATGCCCCAGCCGGTGCAGGTGAGGCCGGGATCGATGCCGAGGATGATCATCGTCCGTCCGTGCCCTTCCACCATCCTGCGGATGGTCCCCCTCCCCGGTCCGGGGAGGAACGAAGGATCAACCCAGCTTCTCCATCACGTCGTCGGGGATTTCGTAGTTGCCCCAGACGGTCTGGACGTCGTCGTCATCCTCGAGCACGTCGATCAGCTTGAGCAGCGTCGCGGCGGTATCGGCATCGACGGTGGTCGTCATGTTGGGCTTCCATGCGAGCTTGACGCCCTCGGCTTCACCCAGCACCTTTTCGAGTTCGCGCGCGACGGGATGGAGCTGCTCGATGGCGACCCATATCTGGTGGCTGCCGGGGTTCTCGTCGCCGTCGCCGGGATCGCTCTCGACGTCTTCGGCGCCCGCTTCGATCGCGGCTTCGAGGACCTTTTCCTCATCGCCGACCTTGCCGGGATATTCGATCAGACCAAGCCGCTCGAACCCGTGGCTCACCGCGCCCGAGGCGCCGAGGTTGCCGCCGTTCTTGGCAAAGGCGGTGCGCACGTTGGTGGCGGTGCGGTTGCGATTGTCGGTGAGCGCCTCGACGATGATCGCGACGCCGCCCGGGCCGTAGCCTTCGTAGCGCACTTCCTCGTAGTTATCGCCTTCGCCCTTGCTGGCCTTGTCGATCGCGCGCGCGATATTGTCCTTGGGCATCGACTGCGCCTTTGCGGCGTTGACGGCGGCGCGCAGGCGCGGGTTCATGTCCGGATCGGGCATGCCCATCTTGGCCGCGACGGTGATTTCGCGGGAGAGCTTGGAAAACATCGCCGAGCGCTTTTTGTCCTGCGCGCCCTTGCGGTGCATGATGTTCTTGAATTTGGAATGGCCTGCCATGGTGTGCTGCTCGAAGGCTTGGGTTTGCTTTGGCGGCTCCCCTAGCGGACAGACGGGCATGGGGCAATCCTGCGCCCCGCTCCCGCTACTGCCCACCCCCGACCCCTCCCGCGTGCGGGAGGGGAGAACCGGCAAGCGCACACCCCGTCTTAACCGGCAGTGGAGCATCACGCGTGCGATGAAAACGCTCTATCAAGACTTCGCCGACTGGCTGGCCCGGCCGCACATGCTGAGGCCTTCAGGCCTGCGCGCGCCGTATGCCGCGCAGGCCTTGGGGTATATGCTGGCGCTGCACCTTGTCGTGCTGCTGCTGGTGCTGCTGCCGTTGCTGGGGCTGTGGCAGGCGGCGATGGGGCTGCCTTCGCCGGAAGCCTTCGATCAGGTCTCCAAGGCGATGCTGGTGCCCTTCGTGGTGCTGCTGGCGCCGGTGGCGGAGGAACTGGCGTTTCGCGGCTGGCTGACGGGCCGGGTGCGCGCGGTGTGGCTGGTCGGCTGCGGCTTTGCGGCGGCCGGGTTCCTCGCGATGGTGAGCTATCATGTCTACGAGGTGCCCGCGAGCTTTGCCGTGCTGGGCATGGGGATCGTTGCACCGGCGGGCTGGTGGTGGCTGCGGCGGCGAGGGGTGGTGCCGGGCTTCGAGCGCGCGTTTCCGGTGCTGGTGTGGCTTTCGATCCTGGTCTTCGGGCTCTCGCACCTCAGCAACTATCCCAGCTTTTCGTGGGCGCTGCTGCCGATGGTGCTGCCGCAGGTGTGGGCGGGGATGACGCTGAGCTATACGCGCATGCGGATCGGCATTTTCGGTTCGATGCTGATCCATGCGGCGGCCAACGGCATTTCGGTGAGCCTCGCGCTGCTTGGGGTCTGACGAAAAATAGGTACTGTGCCTATTTTTTAGAGCACCCGCTGCCACCAGCCGACATCGCGCCACGCGCCCATTTTCCAGCCGACTTCGCGGTACACGCCAACGGGGGTGAAACCGCAGGCCTCGTGCAAGGCGACGCTGGCGGGATTGGGCTGCGCGATGCCGGCAAAGGCGGCGTGAAAGCCTTTCGCTTTCAGCCGGGCGAGCAGTCCGCCATAGAGCGCGCGGCCGATGCCGGAGCGCGGGGCGGCGGCGCTGACATAGATCGCGACGTCGCAGGAGGAGGCATAGGCCGCGCGGGTGCGGTGCGGGCTGCCATAGGCATAGCCGAGTAGCTCGCCATCACGTTCCGCCACCAGCCAGGCGTGGCTGGCGCCATAATCGGCAATCCGGCGGGCCATTTCGGCCGCGTCAGGGGCTTCGAGTTCGAAGCTGACCCAGCTGCCGGTCACATGCGGTGCGTAGATCGCGGCGCAGGCCGCCGCGTCTTCCGGGCGGGCGTCGCGGATCGTCAGCGCGTCCGCCATGGGGTCACTGCTTTACCACGGTGCCGCGCTTCATCACGAAATCGACGTGTTCGAGACGGGTGACGTCGGTGAGCGGATCGCCGTGGACCGCGATGATATCGGCCGGCATGCCCGGAGCGATGCGGCCCACGCTGTCGCTGCGGCCCAGCGCTTCGGCGGCGTTCACGGTGGCGGCAGCGATGGCGGCGGCGGGGGTCATCCCGGCCTTGACCATCAGCGCGAACTCGCGGGCGTTGTCGCCGTGCTTCGAGACGCCGGTGTCCGTCCCGAACGCGATCTTGACGCCCATGCGGATCGCGAGTTCGTGCGACTTGCGTTCGGCGGCAGCGGCAGTTTCGGCCTTGGGGATCGTCGCGGGCGGTAGCAGCCCGGCGCGGGCCTGCGCGAGCGCGGCGACGGGCGCGAGCATGGTCGGCACGAGCCAGGTGCCATGCGAGAGCATCGCCTTGATCGTCAGCTCGTCGAGGAAGGTGCCGTGGTCGATCGTGTCGACCCCGGCATTGACCGCCGCCATCGTGCCTGCCGCGGCATGGCTGTGCGCCGCCACCTTGCGGCCGAAGCTGTGCGCGGTGTCGATGACAGCCTTCATTTCCTCGTCGGTCATCTGCTGGCCGAGCCCGCCCGCGACGTTCGAGAGCACGCCGCCGGTCGCGGCGAACTTGATGACCTGTGCGCCGAGCCGGATCTGTTCGCGCACAGCGCGGCGGCAATCGTCGGCGCCGTTGCAGAGGTTGTTGTAGTCATGCGGGAAGAAGGCGCCGTAGCTTTCCTCATTCAGACCACCGCCATCGCCATGACCGCCGGAGACCGAGATCATCGTCCCGGCGTTGATGATCGTGGGCCCGGGCACTTCGCCTGCGTCGATCGCATCGCGCAGCGCGCGGATGCCGCGCGGCGGGGCGCCGAGATCGCGCACCGTGGTGAAGCCGGCTTCCAGCGTCTGCCGGGCATGCTGCGCGGCGAGATAGGCATAGTCCTCGCGGTCGCGGGTCGATTGCTCAAGCCGCTCGCGCAGCGGATCGCCATCGCTGAACAAGTGGACGTGCATGTCGGTGAGCCCGGGCAGCACGAAGGCGTCGCCGAGTTCGACCGTGGTGGCACCGGCGGGGGCGGGCAGCGTGCCATCGCTGACGCTGGTGACGACGCCATCGGTGATCACCACGGTGGAGGCACCGCGGGGCGGCTTGCCGGGCTGGTCGAGCAGGCGTCCGGCGTGGAGATAGGTGATCTTGGGTTGCGGCTTGGCCGGGGTGTCCGCTGCGGCAGCGGGTGAGGCGACTGCAATCAGGGCAGCGAAACCGGCAAGCAAGGCGGGGCGGGCAAGACGCATCAGGGAAACTCCGGCAGCAACGTTTCGTCGCAGCCTAGCGCCTCTCCGCCCCGCGTCCAGTCCTGCTACTCGATGCCGAGCGCGTTCTTGTAGGTATCCAGAATCATTTCCATTTCGCGGCGATCGTCGGGCTTCAATTTCCGCAGGCGGACGATCTGGCGCATGATCTTGGGATCGTAGCCGACCGCCTTGGCTTCGGCGTAGACGTCCTTGATATCGTCGCCGATGCCCTTCTTTTCTTCCTCGAGGCGTTCGATGCGCTCGATCAGGAGGCGCAGGCGGTCGTCGGCGGCTTCGGCCATGGTCAGAAATCTCCGGTCAGAAAGGGTTGCCGACGCGTTAGGGCGCTCGCCCCGATTCGCGCAAAACCCTGCCTGTGGAAATGTTGTTCGGGATCGCCGCCTTGGAGGCAGCGCGTGTTCCCCTCTCCCAACCCTCTCCCCTCGAGGGGAGAGGGCTATGGGGTGGGTTCGATATCAGCGCGCCCCTTGAAACCTTGGGCGATCACGTACCACTCGGACGAGTCCTTGCGGCTCGCGGGGGGCTTGGCGTGCTTCACCGTCCTGAAGTTGCGCTTGAGGATGGTGAGGAGGTCGCCGTCGGTGCCGCCGGCGAAGACCTTGGCGACGAAGGCGCCGCCGGGGGCGAGCGTCTGCACCGCGAAATCGACCGCGGTTTCGACGAGGCCCATGGTGCGCAGATGGTCGGTCGCCTTGTGGCCGACGGTGTTGGCGGCCATGTCCGAGATGACGAGATCGGGCGCGCCGCCGAGCGCGCCGGTGAGCGCGGCGGGAGCCTCGTCGGCCATGAAGTCCATCTGGAAGATCGTCACGCCCTCGATGGGATCGACGGGCAGCAGGTCGATGCCGACGACTTCGGCCTGCGGGGCCTGCTTGCGCACCACTTGCGCCCAGCCGCCCGGCGCGATGCCGAGATCGACGACGCGGCGCGCGCCCTTGAGCAGGCCGAAGCGGGTGTCGAGCTCGATCAGCTTGAACGCGGCGCGGCTGCGCCAGCCTTCGGCCTTGGCCTGCTTGACGTAAGGATCGTTGAGCTGGCGCGCGAGCCAGCGGTTGGACGAGGCGGTGCGTCCCCGCGCCGTCTTGACCCGTGTGCCCGGGTCGCGGCCGCTTCTGCTCATGACCTGGGGCTCATGCCTGGGCGCCCTTGGCTTCCGCCGCCCGCCGGTCGCCCAGCCCGCCCGCCGCCATCAGGCTGCGCAGGATGCCTTCGCGGATGCCGCGATCGGCGATGCCGAGCCGTTCGGCGGGCCAGATATCGAAGATCGATTCGAGGATCGCGCAGCCCGCGACGACCAGATCGGCGCGCTCGCGGCCGATGCAGGGCACGGCGACGCGCTCGGCCGGGGAAATCTGGGCGAGGCGCTGGCTGATCTCGCGCATCGAGGCGGTGGGCACGATCAGGCCGTCGACCGCGCTGCGATCGTATTGCGGCAGGCCAAGGTGGAGGCTGGCGAGCGTGGTGACCGTGCCGCTGGTCCCGAGCAGGCGGAGGCCGCCCTGCTGGTCAGCGGCTTCGCGCGCGGGGGCGACGCGTTCGGCAAACCGCGCGAAGCCTTCGGTGATGCGGCGGCGCATTTCCCTGTAGGCGGCGGCGCGGGCTTCGGCGGTGAGCTCGATGGCGCCGATGCTTTCGGTGAGCGAGACGACGCCCCAGGGCACCGATTGCCAATCGAGAATGCGCGGCACCGCGTCGCTGGTATCGACGAGCACCATTTCGGTCGAGCCGCCGCCGATATCGAAGATCATCGCCGGGCCGCAGCCGGGTTCGAGCAGGATGTGGCAGCCGAGCACGGCGAGGCGGGCTTCTTCCTCGGCGGTGATGATGTTGAGCCGGATGCCCGTCTCGCGGTGGACGCGCTCAATAAAGGCCTCGCCATTGGTGGCGCGGCGGCAGGCTTCGGTCGCGACCGAGCGGGCGAGATGGACGCCGCGCTTGCGCAGCTTGTCGGCGCAGATGTGAAGGGCACCGAGCGCACGGTCCATCGCCGCGTCGGACAGGCGGCCCGATTGCGCAAGCCCTTCACCAAGGCGGACGACGCGGCTGAAGGCATCGATCACCATGAAATGATCGCCAGAAGGGCGCGCGATAAGGAGGCGGCAGTTGTTGGTGCCGAGATCGATCGCGGCATAGGCCTGGCGGTGGAACGGCAGCGACTTCTGCCACGGCGCGCGCGAGGCTTCGACGGGCTGGGGCGGTTCGGAAACCGTGGGCGAGGGCGCGCTCATGGCCAGGTTGGCTGCCAGCTTCGGCTCGGGCCGAGCGGCTGGCTCGGCAGGGGTGCTGGCCGACGCTGCAGAGGCCGGACGGGCCCCTCTGGACTTGCCGCGGGACGCCGATTTGCGTCCGCGCCGCTTGCCTGGCCGCGTCTTGCGCTGCTGCGCCGGCGGATCGAATTCCGCCATGTCTACCAATCGCTTATGTTTTCCCGCCAAGGGCATACCCGGCAGGTACTTGACATGCACTCTAGCGTTCCTGCGGCTCTGGAGCAAGTACGGCGCCGGAATGGGTCTGCTCGCCTTGACTCGGGCCAAACCCGCGCTTAAAGGCGCGCGCTCATTGCCCCGTCGTCTAACGGCAAGACTACGGATTCTGATTCCGTCTATCGAGGTTCGAATCCTCGCGGGGCATCCATTTTCTGATAAATAATCGTTCTAGATCAGATTCTTGTGGTCCAAGATCGGTTCTTTTTCCCACAGAACTCCCAACAATTAATGCCGGACGGTAGTTTACGCGAGCGGACGAGTACGGCGTAGTTGGCAGGTGTGACAATCGACTTGCCTGCTTGGCCGAGTAGGCGGTCCGATCCATGAGGCCTTCGGCGGTCATTTGCGCAATCCGAGAAACCTCTGGCATTTATGGGAAACGGTCCTGCCAAGGGTGCGAAGTGGGACGAAGCTGCCCTTTAGGTTCAGCCCGCCAAATGTCGGCTTCAGCCGAAAGCAGCCTTCGTGCAGGCTACGTCGGTTGGGATCACCGTGTCTGCTGTCAATAGAAATGAAACTGGATTCATTTTCATTGACAGGGATGACCTGGTAGGATTAGTCCCAGCGCATGCAGAGCGCCGAATCTCCTCCCACTCCTATTGGCACCAAGGCCGAACGCACGCGCCGCCGTCTTCTCGATGCGGCGCTGACGTTGCTGGAGCACCACGGCTACCACGACCTCAAGGTCACCGACGTAGCCAAGACGGCGGGTGTGGCAGCCGGCGTTTTCTACATCTACTTCAAGGACAAGAACGCGCTGGTGCTCGATCTGCTCGACGAGCTGAGCGAAGCCAATGTCGAGGCCGTATTCGGCGGCCCGCGTGCAGATGACCCCTTCGAGGCGGTGCTTGCCGCCAATCGTGCCTACGTGCACCGCTTTGTCGGTGGCGGTGGGCTCAATCGGGCGCTGGCGCAAATCGTCGATGCTTTGCCCGAAGCGCGGCAGCGCTGGCAGGTGGTGAATGCGCGGGTGGCGCAGCGCATCGCGGCCGGCATAGCGCGCCGCGCGCCGGACTCCACCGCCCACGAAAGTGCGCGCGTGTTCGCGGCGCTGGCGCTGCAGGCCATGCTCGATACCGTGCTGCTGCAGACCTTCGCCTACCAGTTTCCCGATCTTGCGGACTTGCGTGGCGATCCCGAACGGCTGGCGCAGGCCATCTCCATCCTGTGGTACCGGGCCCTGTTCGGCTCCAGTCCCCGCGCCGAGCAGGTCCCGCGGGCGACGGATTTTCTCACCTTCAACCTCGAACCTTCCGGATTGCCGCAATGAACCAGCCCCCGGTCCCGCCCCATGAGCCTGGCACCGAACTCGGTGTGTCGCCCTGGCATGTGATCACGCAGGACGACATAGATCTCTTCGCCCGTGCCACCCACGATCATGATCCGATGCACGTCGATCCGGACTGGTGCGCCCGGAAGGGGCCCTTTCCCACGACCATTGCGTTCGGCTTCCTGTCGCTGGGGCTGACCACGCATCTCAGCCACGAGGCCGGCATCTGGCCGCCCGATGCCTATGCGCTCAATTACGGGTTTGACCGCGTGCGCTTCGTGGCGCCGGTTCCAGTCGGAGCCCGCGTGCGTGGCCGCTTCACCTTCCTCGGCGCAACCCCGCGCGTGGATGGCACGGTGCTGACCCGCACCGGCGTGGTGATCGAGATCGAAGGCGAGGAGCGTCCTGCTGTATCCGGCGAGTGGCTGGGCCTGATGTTCCCCCCGGAAGCACAGCGCCGACTGGTCGCCTGAGAAGTGGATACACTCTTCGGGATAGTGCTCGACTGGGCGCGGCGGGACGGCGGGCGCGAGGCGCTGGTGGATGGACCGCTACGGCTCACCTATGCGCAGCTCGCGGAGCGCATTAATGCGCTCGCTGAGGTCCTGTCACAGCAGGGACTGCGCGCCGGGGACCGGGTCGCCTTCCTCGGCGCACCCGGCGCAGCTTTCCTGATCAGCGAACTTGCGACCCACAAGGCAGGTGGCGTCTGGCTGGGACTCAATCCACGCTACACGGCGCGTGAGCTGCTGCATGTGGTTGCCGATTCCCGCCCTGCGCTCATCGTCGCGGAGGGCGCAAACGATCTGACGGCGCTGCATAGCGCATTGGACGACGTCGCCGATCTGCCTTCGCTTCAGATCATCGCCTCGGCCGATGATCTGCCGCAGGTGTCGCGGCTTTGCGCAAGCGCGCAGCTGCTCGATCCGCGCATCGCCTTGCTGGTCTACACCTCCGGCACCACCGGCGTGCCGAAGGGCGCGATGCTGACGCATGAAGGCACGGTTGCGGCGGCGCGGCTTTATGCGGCGCGGTATGGGCACGAAGGCCTGCGCACGCTGCTCAATCTGCCGATCAACCATGTCGGAGCGCTGATCGATCTCGTCTCGCCCGCGCTGGCCTGCGGCGGCACGCTGGTCACCATGCCCACGTTCGATCCGGCCGGCATCCCGGCCATACTGGAGGCCGAACGGATCAGCATCCTCGGGCAAGTCCCCGCTATGCATCTCGCGATCGATGCGGCCGGGGGATACGATCTCGCTCGCCTGCCGCACCTGCGCCATCTGGTCTGGTCGGGCGCGGCCATGCCGCGCAGCTGGATCGAGGCGCGGATGAGTGCACCGGTCGAGCTTTCGACCTGCTACGGCCAGACCGAATGCACCGGCTCGATCACGTTCACCCGGCCCGGCGCGTCAGTCGAGGAACTGGCGGACACGGTCGGCGCGCCGGCCGAACCTGGCGATCTGCGCGTGGTTCTGAGCGACGGGTCCGCAGCGCCGAGCGGTGAAGTCGGCGAGATCCAGCTACGCGGGCCGCTCCTGATGGCAGGGTACGCCGGGCTTGACGCGGCAACGCGCGAGACCATCACGCCGGAAGGCTGGCTGCGCACGGGCGACCTCGGCTGCCTTGATGAGGAAGGACGCCTGCGCCTCGTCGGCCGGCTCAAGGAAATGTACAAGTCCGGCGGGCACAACGTCTACCCACGCGAGGTCGAGACCGTGCTGGAGGGGCATCCGGCCGTCGCCGCCGCGGCCGTGATCGCGATGCCGGATGCGCGCTGGCAGGAAGTGGGCTGGGCCTTCATTATTGCGCGCGCCGAAGTCACCGCGGACGAGCTACTCGCCCATGCGCGCGAACGCCTTGCCAATTACAAGGTCCCCAAGCAGATCGTGGTGCGCCCCGAACTGCCGATGCTGCCGATCGGCAAGATCGACAAGCGCGCGCTGCGGCAGGCAGCCGAGCAGGGCCTCTATGCCTGAGCGGGCGGATGCTGGCGAAGCGCGCCACAAAAATGAATATGAAGCCATATTTCGCGATAATCCGCGTGTGCCGCCACTTATCCTGCTGCTCTTTGCGGGCGGATCGTTTGGAGCGGCATCATTCATCGTCGCCCCCCAATTGCTGCTCCTGTTCTTCATGACAGAACAGCTAGGGATCCCGCCGGTCTGGGCCGGAGCGGCGCTGTTCGTGCCCAAACTCTGGGAACTCGTGCTCGATCCGGTGATCGGCGTGTGGTCGGATGCGACATCGAGCCGCTGGGGGCGCCGCCGTCCATTCCTGCTCGCGGGACTGGTCCTGCTTCCCCTCGGTCTTGCCCTGCTGTTCGCGGTGCCATCCTTTGCCGCATGGCCGATGCGGCTAGCCTGGGTCAGCCTTGCCTTCCTTGTCGCGACCACCGGCTATTCCTTGTTTGCCGTCCCCTATGTGGCGCTGCCCGGCGAACTCGCGCCCGATCCGGTGGAGCGGACCCGGCTGATCGCCTGCCGCATGGTCTTCGTCGCCCTGGGTATCCTTGCCGCAGGAGCGGGCGCTCCTCTGCTGATCGAAGCGCTTGGTGGCGGGCGCGCCGCCTATGCCGTGACCGGCGGCATCTTCGCGGTGCTGGCGGGCCTCTCGCTGTTCGGCTCGTTCATCGCCGCCGGCCACGCGCCGATCGAGCAAGGTCGGCGCGAAATGGGCGTGCTGGCCAGCCTGCCGGGCGCCACCTTGCGGGCTGTGGAGTTCCGGGCCTTGCTGGTCACCTATGGCCTTCAGATGGTCGCGAGTGGCCTCAACGCCGCGATGCTCGCCTATGCCGTGCGCTACCTCCTGCATGCGACGGAGAGCCTGACTGGGCTGATCTTCGGTCTCTTCACCCTCGCAAGCCTTGGCGTGACGCCAGTGGCAGCATGGTTTGGCGGCAGGATCGGCAAGCGCCGGGCGCTGGTGCTGTTCTCGCTGATCTATGCCGCCGGGCTGGCGCTGTTCTGGTTCTCCGCACCGAGCAGGCTTGGCGCGCTCTGGCTCGCAGCAGTGCTGTCGGGCGCAGGCAATGCCGGAACGCAGGTCTTCGCCTTTGCCTTGCTGCCCGACGTGCTCGAGCGCGAGCGCGCGCGGACCGGAGAGGACCGCACCGCCGCATTCACGGGCATCTGGACATCGTGCGAGAAGCTGGGGCTCGCGGCGGGCGGCGCCATCGGCGGCGTAGGGCTGTCGATCGCGGGGTTTGTCGAAGGTGCCAGCGAGCAGAACGCGGCGACACAAACCCTGATCGCCGTTCTCCTCTCGCTCGCCCCGGCAGCGCTCATGCTCGTCAGTCTGCCGCTGCTTGGCGCGGTCGAATCTCGCCGTCTTCATGGGAGGTTTGTATGAAAACGGGTGCCAAAGTGCTCCTGCTCGGAGCGGGTACGGTTGGCCATGCGGCGGCGCGGTTCGCGGCGGAACTGGATGGCATCGGCCAGTTGGTCGTAGCGGACCGCACTCTGGATCAGGCCCGCCGCGTCGCTGGCGAGCAGGCCGAGGCAATCGCTCTTGATGTGACCGACCGTGCCGCACTGGATGCGGCAATGCAGAGCGCGGACTTCGTCCTCAACTGCGTCGGCCCGTTCTTCCGCTTTGGCCCGCCGGTCCTCGCCGCCGCGATCGAGGCCGGTTGTGCCTATCTCGACATCTGCGACGATCCCGAACCCACGCTTGCCATGCTCGAACTCGATGCCCGCGCGCGGGCAGCCGGGGTCACCGCCGTGGTCGGACAAGGTGCGAGCCCTGGCAGTTCGAACCTTCTCGCCATGATGGTCGCCGCGGTCGTGCCAGGTTGCAACAACCTGATCACCGGCTGGAGCCTTGATGACGATCCCGGTGATGCGGGCGGCGCGGCGAACGAACACTGGATCGAGCAGGCCACCGGCCAGATCCTCGTCTGGCGCGAAGGGCGGCAGATCTCCGAAAGGCCGCTGACCGAATTCGAAGTAGCCTTGCCCGGCTTCCCGTCGCGCCCGGCGCTGACCATCGGCCATCCCGAAGCGGTGACCTTGCCGCGCGTGATCGGCGGGCTCGAAACCTGCGTCAACGTCATGACGCTGCCCTCGGCCCTGGCTGCAACGCTCAAGCGAGCGGCGAGGGCCGTGGCGGTCGAAGGTCTCGCGCCAATGGAAGCCTCGCGCCGCGAACTGGCCCGGCACCGGCCCGGCAGCGGTGAGCCGGTGCCTGAGTATCCTGGCGTCTGGGCGCTCTCGCGGGGGCCTGATGGTTCCGCCGGGGCCTATATTCCCGACTATGGCCGCATGACCGACATGGCGACGACGACCGCCGCGCCGCTGGTCGCCGGGCTCGCGCTGCTCATGGCGGGCAAGGCGGCGCGCACGGGTGTGCTGGCGCCTGAAGAAGCGTTCAACCCCGCCGACTATTTCGCCGCGCTATCGCGCATCGCGGGCGTCGAGGGCGAATTCGTCCGGCTGGTGCGCGCGTGAACGAGGGCGAGGCGATCATCGCTGGCCTTGTCGGACGCTGGGAGGAGCAGGCCGGTCCGCCGTTGGCCACGGAGCCGGGCAATGATCCGTTCGGCGCCGTTGTCTGCGCGTTCGATCTGCCGCCTACCGCCACGGGCCCGCTTACCGGCAAGACACTGGCCGTGAAAGACAACATCGCCGTGGGCGGGGTTCCGTCGGCGCTGGGTACCGGGCAGGCAGGGTTCATTCCGGCGGCGGACGCGGCCGTTGTCGCCCGCGCGCGGCGTGCCGGGGCCCGGATCATCGCCAAGGCGCAGTGCGAGGCCTTCCTGCTTGGCGCCAACAGCTTTTCCAGCCGTCCGCGGCCCGTGCGCAATCCGCATGACGTCACCCGGTCGGCGGGCGGTTCGTCGTCCGGCTCGGCAGCGATGGTCGCAGGCGGTCTCGCTGACCTTGCGCTGGGTACGGATTCAGGCGGCTCAATCCGGGTTCCGGCAGCCTATTGCGGGCTTGTGGGATTCAAGCCGAGCCGAGGGCGCGTCTCCTATACCGGCATTGCCCTGCTCGAACCGTTTCTCGAACATGCAGGTCCCATCGCACGCAATGTGACCGATGCGGCCGCGCTGTTTGCGGCGCTGGACGGACCCGATCCTGTCGATGTCCGCACCGCATGGCGCAGGGAAATCGTGGCGCCGACACAAGCGCCACAACGCCCCTTGCGCCTCGGCATCCTGACCGGCGCGGTGGCGATGGCCGATGCGGCGGTTGGCAAGGTCATGGGCACGGCCCTCGATCGGCTCGCCGGCGGCGGTACCGAACTGGTGCCCATTGACTGGCCTGCTCTGCTCGAGGCCGGCGAGCTGCACCTCGTGCTGTACGGCATTGGTCAGGCGCTCATCGCCGGAACCGCAGGCGCGGTTCCCGGCCTCGCGGCCTCGCTGCCTTCCGGCTGGGTGCAGTGGCGCAGGGCGATAGCCGAAATCCCGCATGTCCTGCAGGAAGCCATCGCGCTGGGCCAGGCGCTCGCCGCCGCGGACCCGGAGCTATATGCGCGCGGTGTGCGGCGCGCTCTGGCGCTCGGCGATGCGCTCGATGCAGTGCTCGCTGGGGTGGATGGGCTGGTCCTCCCCACCACGCGCAGCTTGGCGCCCCCGATCCCCAAGGGAGCGCCAACCGCTGAAGAGATCTACGGCGACACCGCGTTCACCGCGCCGTTCAATCTCACCGGCTCTCCCGCGCTGTCGCTGCCTGCAGGAACGTCCGGCGGCCTCCCGGTCGGCCTGCAACTGGTCGGCCGCCGTGGTGACGATGCCGCCCTGCTCGCCGCCGCGCTGCGCGTCGAAGCGATCCTTTCTTCCTCCTGTCAGGAGCCCCTGCCATGACCGCCCGCATTGCCCCCCTGCCGCCCCGCGATGCCGCACCGGCTGCTGCCGCGCACCTCGATACGGCCAAGCGCAAGACGGGGATGGTACCCAACGCCTACCGCGTCATGGCCCATTCACCGGCCCTCCTCGGCGGCTATCTGGCTCTCGCGGAATCGCTTGACGGGGGCGCTCTCCCGCGTCGCCTGCGGGAGCAGATCGCGCTCGCCATCGCGGCCAGCAATGCCTGCGACTATTGCCTTGCCGCGCACCGCATCGGCGGCCGCTTCGCGCGCCTTTCCGCAGCGGAAATTGCCGCTGCCGAGGCCGGTCAGGCAAGCGATGCGCGCGGAGCAGTTGCCCTGCGGCTGGCTCTCGCCCTGCGCGAACGCGTCGGCGATGTCGACGATGCCTTGCTCGAAGAGGCGCGCGCGGCCGGGTTCAGCGATGCCGATCTGGTCGAGATCGCCGGGCATGTCGCGCTCAATGTCCTCACCAACACCATCAACCGGTTCGCACGCACCCCCAACGATTTCGAGAGCCGCACGCTGAAAGTGGCCACCGAAGTCATGGTCCGTCTGGGAGCAAAAGGATGATCCGCCTGCCCTGCAAGTCCGCCCTCCATGGCCTCACCCTTGCCGCCGCGCTTCATGGCGGAACGGCAGCCGCGCAGGAGGCTGCCGCCGATCAGCCCGAGGCCGGACAGCTCGAAGAGATCGTCGTCACCGCGCAGAAGCGGGCGCAGACGCTGGCCGATGTGCCGATTGCCGTGGCTGTCTTTGGCGAGAGCTTCATCACCCGCAACCGCAGCGCCAATGTCTCGGACCTCGTCGCCTTCACGCCGGGCGTTTCAGGAACCGCGGTCGCTGCAACCACACCGCGCATCACCGTGCGCGGGGTGAGCACCGAGGACTTCGGCGTCGGGTCGGATCCCGCGCTCGGCATCTATGTCGACGACGTCTACCTTGGCCGCGGGGTGAGTTCGATCATCGACCTGTTCGACATTGCCCGTGTCGAAGTCGTGCGCGGGCCGCAGGGCACGCTGTTCGGCCGCAACACGACGGCGGGCGCGATCAGCATTTCGACCAACAAGCCCTCACCGGCGCAATTCGCCGCCAATGGCGAACTCACCGTGGGCGATTACGGACTGGTCTTCGCCCGCGCGGCGGTCAATCTGCCTATCGGCGGGGATTGGGCGCTGCGCATCGCCGGGGTGAGCCGCCAGCGCGACGGTTATGTCCGCAACACACTGGGCGGCCGGATCGGCGCCTTCGAGAGCCGCGCAGGACGCGCCACGCTGGGCTATGACGGGGCCGGGCTCAAGGCCTACCTCAGCGGCGAGTACCGCCGCACGCGCGCCCAGCCCGGGCCTTACATCAGCCCTGTACTCGTTGGCACGGACCCCTATGGCCCCGTCTCCTCCGATCTGATCGACGGCACCGCCGATGCCGCACGCGACAATATCGACACCTACCGCGCCACGCTGCGCATCGAGGCGGACCTTGGCGAAACGACCAGGCTCACTTCGACAACCGCGTACAACGGCTTCCGCAATCACTACCTCGAAGACACCGACGCCTCGCCGGAGACCTATCTACACTTCGGTACGGACGGTTATCAGGACAGCTATAGCCAGGAACTGCGCCTCAATGGTCGCACCGGGCGGCTGACGTGGTTTGTCGGGGCCAGCGCGGCGCGCGATGACATCGGCTCGAACCAGTTCGCGCTTTACGCTGAGGAGGCCTATTGCGGCGTGCTGTTCGGCAGCGATTGCACCACAGCGCTCGGCGCACCGGGTGCCGACCGGGTGCGCGAGAGCTCGCTCGGCAGGAGCAGCAACACGAGCTACGCCGCTTACGGCGAAGCCACCTACGCGCTCACCCCGCGTCTCAACCTCACCACTGGCCTGCGCTGGAGCCGCGATCTCAAGCGCTTCGAGGTCCGCTTCCCGGCGGCCGGCAATCTGCTTGGCCCGGTCGTCCTCGTGCCACCAAGCCTCGCGCTGCTTGCGACCTACGGAACCGTCGCCGCCGATGGCACCTTGCGCCAGCGCTACGCCACCTCGAGCTGGCAGCCCCGGTTCGTGGTCGATTACAAGCTGACGAAGGGTCTCTCCACGTACCTTTCCGCCTCGCGCGGTTACAAGGCAGGCGGCTTCAACCAGCTGTCGCCGGGCCCTGCGTTTCGCCCGGAGACGATCTGGAACTACGAGTTCGGCATCAAGGGTGAAACGCCTGACCGCCGCCTGCGCTTCGATCTCGCCGCGTTCCATTTCAAGTACGATGATCTGCAGGTGCTGGTCGATTTCGGCCCCTCAGTCATCACGCGCAATGCCGCTACGGCATCGGGCGAGGGTATCGAGGCTTCGCTGACCGCCCTGCCGGTTCGGGGCTTGACCCTCTCCGGCGGCTTCTCGTGGCAGGACGTGAAGTACGGCCGCTTCATCGCGAGCGGTGGTCAGGACTATTCCGGCAACCGCCTGCCGCGCGCGCCGCGTTTCTCCGCGTTCGGGATCGTCGACGGCGAACTGCCGCTCACCGCTTCGCTGAAGGCACTCGGCCGCATCGAGTTCAGCTATCGTTCCAGCCAGTACTTCAATCCGTCGAACCGGCCGTTCCAGCTCCAGGGCGGCTACTCGCTCACCAACGTGAGCGCAGGGCTGGGCATAGGCGATCATCTGCAGGTCAAAGGGTGGGTGCAGAACCTGTTTGGCGCCCGCTATCTGGTCGATGCGAACATCACGGTGCCGGGCTTCCTCGAGTACACCCAGCGCGGCGATCCGAGGACATGGGGGCTCCAGCTCACGGCGCAGTTCTGACGCGGATTCGATCCGCTTCAACAAGCAAATCGATTGCGATTGCCGGATTGGGGAACGACGGTTTTTGGCGGACAGCGGACGTTCCTTGGAGATACTGAGGGCGTCTTGATCTGCTCGCAAGCAGCCGCGCAAACGAGAGGATCGACGACTACGCCTGCAAGCCGTACCTCAAAGGGACGGGGCAACGAAGCGCCCCAAAGCTTCCATAAGGATGCGCCGCATATCTCTCAGATCACTGCGCAGATAAGCCTGCTCGGTTGCTGTGCCGACGCGGTGTGCCAGGGCCATCTCCGCGACCATCGGTGGAATAGTCGGCATCCTCTCGGCAGCCGAATCCCGAAATGATGAACGGAAGCCATGCACGGTTTCGGACCGGCCTGCGCACCGCAACGCCTTCGTGAGTGACATGTCCGACAACGGCCCGCCCCGCATCCCGAGGAAGATTAGGCCCTCGCGCAACTCCTTGGGAGCATAGGCATCAAGCAGTGCAATCGCCGCATCGGACAAGGTGACCACGTGCCCCTCCTTCATCTTCATGAGCGATGCAGGGCGCGTCCAAGTTCGAGCATCAAGGTCGATTTGCTCCCATCTCGCCCCGCGGACTTCGGCTGATCGCGCACACGTGAGGATCGCGAACAACACGGCGTATCGGCCGGCGCTTGCTCCCTTGGCAAGCTCGGCTGCTGCAAAGGCCGGTACTTCTGGAAATGGCATCGCTGCGAAGTTACCGCCGCGTGCTTGCTGCGAAAGGCCGGTGCGTAGTTCGCGTGCATCGGGGAGCGCTTCCGCACGCCGGCCTCGTGCCTTGGCAAAGGCGAGGACCTGTCCGATCCGGGTGCGCACCTTTCGGGCCATGACCGGCTTGTCGGTCCAAATGGGGGCGAGCGCCGTGATAACGTCCGCGCTGCCGATCGCATTCACCTTCAGCGCGCCCAGCTTAGGCTTCGCCAGGCATCCATTTCCAGATTTCTTATGCTTTTAGATCAAGCGTTAGCGGAGAATTCCGCTTTCTTTCCCCGCTTTCCCCCCAGGTGACGCGGAGTGTGCGCGCGGGGCGGGTCTTTGCGCGTTCGATCGGTGGGGAGACACCTTGCTGCCGGGTAGCGCAGTTCCTCCTCCCCAAGCGCCAGACCTGATGCACGCAACGGTCAGAATTTGCTCCCTGCTTGTCCAGTCCCGCCAAGTAGTCGGCATTTCCGGGCGCGACCGATGTACCAAGAGCGCGGCAATCGCCCATCCAAATGGTCCATAATGGAAAGCAACGGCTGGTGGCCAAGTCAAGAATAGCGGATATTGCTGATCCGGGCCTAGCGCCGGTGCCTTTCGGGAGGGGCATGTTTCACTGTGAGTGAAAGGCTGGAATCGGCAAGAGGCAAGGGCAGGCATGCCTTGCCCGTCGCGCCCACGCCGTTCTTGCGGCTGAGCACGTCCGACGGGTCGGCAAAGGACCGCTTCGAGCGCTGGCGCAGCCTCCATACCAGCATCGCAATCGAGGTTGCCGAGCGCGGCGATGCGCTGCGTTTCGAGGGCGAGATGCGCGCGGTGACCGGAGCGCAGGGCGTCATTTTCGGGGTATCGCGCTATACCGCAAATCTGTGCCGGTTCGGTGAGCACAAGCAGGACATGCTGCTGATTTCGTTGACGCGCGAGGGTTCGATCGGCCTTTTGCGCAAGGGCCACACCAAGGAGTTGGTGAAACCGGCAGACGGCCTCGTTCTGGTCCGCGGCGATGCCGGCACTTGTTCGGTGACCGAGGGGCATGGGCATATCTATCTCAGCCTGCCGATGGAGCTGGCCCGGCAAGCCGTCGGCGGCGATCCGGTGCGGCATGACGAGGCGCTGCGCCGGATCGGCGATGCGCCGCTGGTGCCGTTCCTGACGGCGCAGCTGGAGCAGTTGGAAACTCATCTTGCGGCGCTGGACGGCCCGGCGGCGGAAACCGCGATTGCGACGGCGACCGACCTTTCCTTGGCGCTGCTGCGCAGCCTCGGCGCGGACCGACATCCGCTGGCGAGCATGGCCGACCGTTCGCTGTTCGATGCGGCAACGCTGCTGATCCAACAGCGTCACGGTGATCCCGAACTGACCGCTACCAGCATCGCGGCGGCGCTGGGCTGTTCGCGCACGCATCTTTACGGCGTGTTCGCGCGGCTTGGCCATGCGGTGGCGGACCATGTGCGCACGATCCGCATGGACAATGCGCGCCGCCTGCTGCGCGGCACTATCCTGCCGGTTTCGGTGATCGCGTTCCGCGTCGGATACGACAGCGACACCGCCTTTTCGCGCGCGTTCCGGGCGCTCCACGGCGAAAGCCCGCGCGACTATCGCCTCCGCTTCCGGTGCGAAGAGACCTGATCAGCATAAGGCGGCGGACAGGCGGCTAGGCAGTCCTGAACGTTCTGCGCGGGGCAGACTGCTAACCCGTTTGGTGATCGCGCGTCCCGGCGTGTGGTCCTTGAACCGCAGCGCTCGTCAACGATGCTGAGCGCTACGTGTCGGTATCGACCGGGCGCAACGGTGGTGATGCCAGAGTGCGTCACAAGACGGGGGACGACATGTCAGTTAATCTCACTATCGGTACCGGATATCCAACACAAACATTCTCAACCGATGAGAATGATGTGTTCTTGGGATTCCTTGACGCAGATACATTGATAAAATCTGGCGTTATATTTACAATTACAGGTGGAGATGACGCTAGCCTTTTTAAGATAGCTGGAGGCGGACGGGGCAATCCATATTTAATTTCGAAAGATACATTTGATTATGAAAACAAAATTGACGCAAATCGGGATGGTATCTATGAGGTAACAGTCGGATATGGATACAGTCCGGATATTATTCTTAGCAATACAAAATTGTTTGTTAAGATAAACGATGTTGATGATCCGCCTCAATTTGTTGATCCCATACTTTATGCCCGCGAAAACACATTGGTTGCATCGCCGGTTGTGGCCTTCGATCAGGATGCCGGCACTGTACTCACTTATCGCATCACGCAACCATTCGGCGGTGATCCTTGGCTTGCGGACGGCGACAAGTTTACGATCGATCCCGTTACGGGTCGTTTGAGCTTCATCAACGCCCCAAATTTCGAGGCGCCGGGCGATGCGAACGGTGACAACGTCTATAACTTGCAGATTGTCGTCAGTGACGGTGTTTTTGCGCCGATAAGGGAGTTTTTTCAGGTCAAAGTTGTCGACGTAAACGAGACGCCGATCATCACTTCCTTCGGCGGGGCTACTGCGGCGAGTCTGGTGGTTCCTGAAGTCAATAGCGTTACGACCATTACAGCAGTGGATGACGATCCGGGCACAACGTTGATCTATTCGATTGTCGGCGGTGCGGATGCTTCGGCGTTTTTCATCAATCCAAGTACCGGCAGGCTCCAATTCATCACGAGGCCCAACTTTGCCGCACCGACCGACGTCGGCCGCAACAATGTCTATGACGTGATCGTCCAGGCGTCGGATGGCAATTCGGCCGACCAGCAGGCTCTGGCTGTTCGGGTGACGGCAAACATTCCGCCGGCGATCATCGAGCCGGGCGGTGGCACGACTGCAGCCGTTTCAGTTCCCGAGAACAGTGCCAACGCGGCGACCGTTCTGGCGGTCGACGATCCGGGAGCGCAGTTGCGCTACAGCATCATTGGCGGCGCCGACGCTTCAAAGTTCACCATCAACGCCGCCACCGGTCTACTTTCGTTCGTGACCCGGCCAAACTTCGAATTGCCCACCGACAATGGCGGCAACAACGTTTACGATGTGGTCGTCCAAGTCTCGGATGGCGAGCTCACCGATCAGCAGGCCATCGCCGTTTCGGTCACCGACGCAATCGATGCGCCAGTGATCGTGTCGGGCGGAGGCGGCCCGGCCGCATCGTTTTCGATTGCTGAGAATACTCTTGGTCTACCCCGGGTTGCGACGGACACGGCCGCATCGTTGGTTGTCTATTCCATTGCGGGCGGCGCAGATGCCGCACAGTTTAGAATTAATCAGGACGGAACACTATACTTCCGCAACGCCCCCAATTTTGAGGCTCCGACCGACGTTGGTGCCGATAATGTCTACAACGTCGTTGTTCGCGCCAGCAATGCCGCTGACGGGACCAAGTATACCGAACAGGCCATCGCTATTGCTGTTACAAATGACAATGACCCGCCGAAATTTGTAACACAGAATCCTCTTATAATTCCTGAAAATACGCGCTCATTCAATATTAGTGCTTCTGATGAAGATGGTCAGGCAGTAAATTATTCTCTTCCGCAATATCTATTGTCAATTACCACCTTTACTGGCCAGCTGATTCTTGGGGATCCAGCAGGTAGACTTGATCCTGGGACCATACAATACCAACAACTCAACATTCCAGCCTACGATAATTCAAACTTTGTCTACAATTCCAATACACGTGAAATTCGGTTCAAAAATCCACCAGACTATGAGAGTGGGGAAAAAGATTATAAGGTCTACATCAGGGCGTCCGATGGCATAGATACTACAGTTGAGGTGTATACGATCAAAATTACGGACGTTAATGACAATCCGCCTGTCATCACTTCCAATGGTGGCAATACTCTTGCCAACCTCACAGTCTCCGAGAATGCGACCGCGGTTACCACGGTAACAGCGACCGATGCCGACGAGACGTCGGTGGTCACCTATGCGATCAGCGGGGGCAACGATGCCGCACGCTTCAGCATCGATTCCGCGACCGGAGCGCTCAGCTTCATCAAGGCGCCCGATTTTGAGGCACCGGGCAGTGCTGCGGGCACCAATTCCTATGTCGTCAACGTCACGGCCAGTGACGGCACGTTCTCCGACGTCCAGACGCTGGTTGTTGCCGTCACCGACGCCAACGATGCCCCGGTCATCGCCTCGAACGGCGGCGGCGCCAATGCGGCAGTCACGGTCGCCGAGAACAGCACAGCCGTCACGACCGTCACCGCTTTCGATCAGGATCCGGGCACCAGCCTGCGCTATTCGATCAGCGGGGGTGCGGATGCCGCGAAGTTTGCGATCAACGCCACCACCGGGGCGCTGACGTTCCTCACCGCGCCGAACTTTGAAGCGCCCACCGATGTCGGGGCGAACAATGTCTATGATGTCGTTGTCCGGGCCAGCGACGGCACCCTGACCGATGATCAGGCGTTGGCGGTCACTGTCACCGACGTCAACGAATTCGCGCCGAGGTTCCCGACCACCAATCTCGTCACGGTCACCGTCGACGAGAACAGGACCGCCGTCACCACGCTCACCGCGACTGATGCCGATGGCAGCGCGGTCCTTGCCTATTCGATCAGCGGGGGTGATGACGCGGCCCGGTTCGCCATCGACGCCAGCAGCGGCGCACTGCGCTTCATCACTGCGCCGGACTACGAACAGCCTGCGGACGCCAATGCCAACAACGGCTATGTCGTCATCGTGCGTGCCAGCGACGGCACCCTGTCCGCTCAGCAAATCCTGTCCGTCGTCATCAACGACGTCAATGACAATGCGCCGGTCATCTCGTCCAACGGCGGCGGGGTCACGGCCTCGATCTCGGTCGCCGAAAACTTGGCCGGGGTCACCACCGTCACCGCAACCGATGCCGATGCAAACACGAATATCGTCTATTCGATCATCGGCGGTGCCGATGCGGCACGCTTCGGCATCGATGCCCGTGTCGGGACCTTGTTCTTCCTTGCCGCACCGGACTTCGAAGCGCCGGGCGATGCGGACGGCAACAACATCTATCAGGTCCAGGTCCGCGCCAGTGACGGCACCCTGTTCGATGATCAGCTGCTGTCGGTCGCGGTCACCAACCGGAATGACAATGCGCCAGTGATCACCACGAACGGCGGTGGTGCCAGCGCGGCGCTTTCGCTGGCTGAGAACAGCACGGCCGTCACCACGGTCGGGGCAACCGACGCCGACGCCGGCACGACCATCGTCTATTCGATCGCCGGCGGCAGCGATGCGAGCAAATTCACCATCAACCCCAGCACCGGCGCGCTATCGTTCGTGACGGCGCCGGACTTCGATGCACCGACCGATGTCGGCCGCGACAATATCTACAATGTCACGGTGCGGGCCAGTGACGGAACATTGTTCGACAATCAGGCGCTGGCGGTCACGGTCACCAACCTGAACGACAACACGCCGGTGATCACCTCGAATGGCGGCGGCGCTCTTGCGCAGGTCTCGATTGCCGAGAACACGCGGGCCGTCACCACCGTCACCGCGACCGATGCCGACGCCGGGACGACGTTGGCCTATGCGATCTCCGGCGGCGCCGATGCGGGCAAATTCACCATCAATGCCGCCACCGGGGCCCTGTCGTTGATCACCGCGCCCGACTTCGAGAATCCGACCGATGTGGGCGGCGACAACATCTACGACGTTCGCGTCAGCGCCAGCGACGGCGTCCGGAGCGTGAATCAGGACATCGCTGTCACCGTCACCAACGTGAACGACAACACGCCGTTGATCGGCTCGGGCACAACGGCCAGTTTCGCGGAAAATGCCACCGGCACGGCCTATCAGGTGATCGCCTCGGACAATGATCCCGGCACGACCCTGACCTTCACCTTGTCGGGGGCCGATGCAGCGCTGTTCAACATCACGGCGGTCCCGTCGATCACCAATCCCAAGTTCAGCTTTGGCAACATCACCTTCAAGACCGCCCCCAATTTCGAAGCGCCCGGCGATGTCGGCCGCGACAATGTCTATGATCTGACGGTCCGTGTCAGTGACGGCACGCTGTTCAGCACGCAGGCGGTCAAGATCACCGTCACCGACGTAAACGAGTTCGCGCCGGTCATCGGCTCGAACGGCGGCGGTAGCACGGCGGCCATCTCGATTGCCGAGAACAGCACTGCGGTCACCACTCTGACAGCGACCGATGCCGATGGCAGCGCGGTGGTGACCTACGCCATCACCGGCGGCGCCGATGCAGCGAAATTCGCGATCAACGCCGCGACCGGTGTGCTGACCTTCGTCTCTGCCCCCGATTTTGAAGCCCCGACCGACGTTGGTGGCGACAATGTCTACAACGTGACAGTGACCGCCAGCGACGGTCTCCGCACCGATGACCAGGCCATTGCCGTCACTGTCACCAATGTGAATGACAACGCCCCGTTCAGCGCATTTGCCCCGTCGGCCAACTTTGCCGAAAATGGCACCGGTCCAGCCTATCAGGTGATCGTCTCCGATGCCGATCCGGGCACGACGCTGTCGGTCACGCTATCCGGCCCCGACGCTGCCTTGTTCAATGTGGCACTCGTCCCGACGACCGATCCCCGGTTCAGCACGGCCCGGCTCACCTTCAAGGCATCGCCCGATTTCGAAGCGCCTGCCGATGTTGGACGCGACAATGTCTACGACGTCACGCTGCGCGTCAGCGATGGCACATTGTTCAGCGCCCAGGCGGCCAAGATCATCGTCACCAATGTCAACGAGGCACCGGTCATCACCTCCAACGGTGGCGGGATCTCGGCGCTGGTCTCGCTTGCCGAGAACAACACGGCGGTCACCACCGTTACCGCGACCGATCCCGATGCCGGCACCGGTTTGATCTATTCCATCATTGGCGGTGCCGATGCGGCACAATTCGACATCGATGCATCGACTGGCCGGCTGTCTTTCCGCAATGCACCGGATTTCGATTTCCCGACCGATGCGGATGGGAACAACAGCTATCTGGTCCAGGTGCGGGCGAACGATGGCGTACTGTTCGACGATCAGACCCTGACAATCGCGGTCACCGGCGTGAACGAATCGGCGCCCAGCATCACCTCGAACGGCGGCAGCGCTGCGGCGGCCCTCTCGGTTGCTGAAAACAGCGCCGCCGTCACCACCCTGGCGGCGACCGATGCCGACCGGGGCACTGTCCTTGTCTATTCGATCAGCGGCGGTGCCGATGCGGCACTGTTCGCCATCGATGCTGGCACCGGGGCGCTGTCGTTCGTGAGCGCGCCTGACTTCGAGACGCCGACCGACTCGGGCGCGGACAATGTCTACGATGTGATCGTGCAGGTCAGCGACGGCTCGTTCGTGGATACCCAGGCGCTGGCTGTCACGGTGACCAATGTCAACGACGCCCCGGTCATAACATCGAACGGCGGCGGGCCTGCCGCCGCCATCAGCCTGGCGGAGAACACGGCGGCGGTGACCGCGGTGACATCGACCGATCCCGATGCGGGTTCGAGCGCTGTCTATGCGATCAGCGGCGGCGCCGATGCCGCGCTCTTTACCATCGACGCGGCGACGGGCGCGCTGGCCTTCATCGCCGCGCCGGATTTCGAGGCACCGCGCGATGCAGGCGGCGACAACGTCTATGATGTGTCCGTCCGCGTCTCGGACGGAAGCTTGTTCAGCGATCAGGCGATCTCGGTGACGGTCACCGACGCGACAGATACCTTCATCGGCACGCCCCGCAAGGATATGATCACCGGAACGAACGGCGATGATGTCCTCAATGGCCTTGGCGACAGGGACACGCTCGAGGGGCTCGACGGCAACGACAGGCTCGACGGCGGCACGGGCAACGATGTCATGAAGGGCGGGCAGGGCGACGACACCTACATCGTCGACTCGAACGCGGACAAAGTCGTCGAACTTGCCGATCAGGGAACCGATACGGTCCTGACCGCGCTCGCTTTCTACAAGCTGAGCGACAATGTCGAAAACCTCACGTTCACATACACCGAGGGTGCGGGAAGCAAGGGACTGGGCAACGCACTGTCCAATGTGCTGACCGGCGCTGCGAGTGCCGATACGCTGGTGAGCTACGACGGCGATGACACGCTGCTGGGCCTGGGCGGCAACGACACGCTGACCGGCGGTGCAGGTGCTGACCTGCTCGATGGAGGCACCGGGGCCGATACACTCATCGGCGGATCGGGCGATGATCTGTACATCGTCGACAATGCCGGCGATGTGGTGCGGGAAGGCCTCGACGGCGGCTATGACACGGTCCAGGCCTCGGTGTCATTCACGCTCGGGGCCAATATCGAGGCCCTTCTGCTGACCGGGACCGATGCGATAAATGGCACCGGCAACAGGCTTGACAACTGGCTGGATGGCAATGGAGCCGACAATATCCTGCTCGGCGGCGCCGGTAACGACGCACTGTATGGCGAGGACGGCAACGACACGCTCGAAGGCGGGGCGGGACGGGATGACCTCTACGGGGGAGCTGGGGCCGACACGTTCCTGTTCGCATCGAAATTGACCCCGGCGCAGGGCAGCGCAGCCGATTTCGTGTTCGACTTCAACAGCTTCGAGGGGGACAAGTTGGCGTTCAGCAAGGCGGTGTTCACCGGCCTCAGCGCGCTCGGCGTGCTGGACGAGGACGCGTTCCATGCAGGGACCAGCGCGAACGATGCGTCCGACCGGGTGATCTATGATGCCACCACCGGCAACCTCTATTATGATGTCGACGGCATTGGCCGACGCCCGCAAGTGCTTGTGGCGACTGTCGGTGCCTGGGAGCACCCTGCGCTGACTTCCGCTGACGTCCTGATCGTCGCCTGAACGTGGGGCAGCCCGTCGCTCACCAAGACAATGCAGAAAAAATGGGGGGCGCCGGCTAGCGCTCCCCAAGTCGGATCAGTGCCGTTATCGTAAGGCGGTCGCTGCTGGACCATGAGCCGGCGATGTTACCGCAGTGCAGGCAGTTCGCCGGATAGACAACGAGCCGGTTGAAGCGCAGGTCGGCGGTGCCGATGCGTTCGAAGGTGGGCGTGTCCGCTTCGTGATAGCGCATGGGCGGCAGGCCGTGGCGCTGCCCGTCGGCGACAAGGGCCTGCCGCCAGAGCGGTGCGCGCGCCGGGGTGATGCGCTCGAAACCGGTGGCGTGGTGGCGGTGGAAGCTGGTGCCCTGGTGCGGTGCGTCGCAGAGATAGTGCAGCACGGCGTGGACCGCCGGGTCGGTCGTGTCGAAATGGGGGATGCGCTGGACCGGGGTCAGCCGGGCGGGATCCTGGCAGGCGATGGCGAAGTCGGCGCGGAGGACTTCGGTGGTGGCAAATTCGGGCCAAACGGACAGCGCGTCCGTCAGCCATTCGCCCCACGCCGCCGGAGCGGGGGCGCGTACGCCGGGATAGAGATCGTCCTCGACGGGGACGAGCGCAGCCGCGCGCGCGGCAGCCAGCAGGCTTTCAGGATCGGGGTGCGCTTCGTCCGCTATCCACAGCGGCACCGCCTCGCGACCGAGATGGGTGACGGGGTGCGCCTGCAAGGGCTCAGCCGCCCGGAGTGAACCACGCCGATTGCGCTTCGATCCGCGCGTTCTTGCGGCGGACGAGCGCGGCGACCTTGTCGAGCGAGAGCGCCATCGCGGCGAGGATCATCAGGTCGTCGAACGCGGCGATCTTCTCGCGCGCGCGGCCGAGCGCGACTTCGTCGATGCCGTAGAGCCCGGTGAGCAGGCTGGTGCTGCCATCGTGGAAGGCAAGGTCGAGCTTGATCTCGCGCACCACCTTGGTTTCCAGCATCATGTCGACGAGGCGGCGGGTTTCCTCGCGGCCCTGCAGCAGGCGCCCGAGGATGGTCTGGACGGAGCGGAAGTATTCGGTCTCCGCGCCCTCGGCATCGACGATGGTGCAGGTGCCTTGCGGGCCGATCGCTGGGCTCGCTTCATCGATGGCGATGGCGGCTTCCGTGTCTTCGCCGACGACGAAGAAGGGCAGGCGCAGCAGGTTGAGCGGGAGGACATCGGCTTCGAGCGCGGCCCCGTTCCAGAACAGGTTCTCCTGCGGCTCCAGTCCCATCAGCGCGGCGGGGTAGAACTGGCCGGTCTCGGCATCCTTGGCGAGGAAGACGGGGAACTGCCCGGCGACCTGGCGAATCTCGCTCGCCACCAGTGGGACGAGGTGGACGGCGGCGGCAGCCTCCGCCGCGCGGGCGGGATCGATGCGCAGGCCGGAATGGGCGGCGCGGTTCAAGGGAACGATGGTCATGGCGGCCTTCACAGCGGAGGGAAGCGGTATTGCGCGAGCCGGGTGAGCAGCGCGCGATTGCTGGGCATCGTGGCGGTGAGCTTGCGCTTCAGCGCGGCGGTGCGGTCGAAGGCGTCCTGCGCGGCATCGGCGTTGCTCAGGCGGCCGGGGCGCGGGCGGGTGCGGAAGCCCATGCCGTAGAGCACGTATTGGTAGCTCGCAGCGGGGAACATCTCGTGCGCGCTCGAAAAATCGTGTTCGCCGGGCGGGCTGTCGCGCCAGAGTTCGAGCTGGTCCTGGAGGTCCTGCGGGATCGTCGCGGGGTCGCGGTTGTCGCGCCAGAACGCGCTGTCCTCGCGTTCGGAGAGGACATAGTGGAGCTTCAGGAATTCGATGATCCGGTCCCAGCGGTAGCGCGTCATCGTGTTGAAGCGGCGCGCGACGAAATCCATCGCGCTGCGGCTGGCGGGCATGCTGGTCGCGATATAGTCCGCCGAAAGCTCGATCAGCACCAGCGCGGAGGCCTCGAGCGGCTCGAGGAAGCCGGCGGAGAGGCCGACCGCGACGACGTTGTTCTTCCAGAACTGCGCGCGGTGGCCCGAGCGGATGGTAATCTCGCGCGGGGAGAGCTTGGCGAAATCGGGGCCGACATAGGCGGCGAGTTCTTCCTCGACGCGCTCGTTCCCGGCGTGGCGGCTCGACCAGACATAGCCGATGCCGCGCCGGGTCGGGAGGCCGATGTCCCAGATCCAGCCGTGGCGCTGCGCGGTGGAGATGGTGTGCGAGGCGATCGAGCTGTCTTCCTCGACGGGGAGCTGGACGGCCAGCGCGCGGTCGACGAACAGCACGTCGGAGCGGTCGATGAAGGGGACGCCAAGCGCTTCGCCGAGGAGGCGCGAGGCAAAGCCGGTGCAATCGACGTAGAGGTCGGCTTGAATCGCGCCGTGGCGTTCGCCGACGACGGCGGTGACATCGCCATTTTCGGTGAGGCGGACGTCGATGATGTCGTCGTCGATGTGGTGCACGCCGAGCTTGCCGGTGCAGTGCTCGGCCAGCAGTTCGCCGAGGCGCACCGCATCGAGGTGATAGGCGTAGTTGGCGACGCCGACATAATCGGGCGACGTCATCAGCTTGGGGGCGAGCGAAGCCTCGCACAGCGCTTCCTGGAAGCAGACGGCGTCGGAGAAGCTCTGCTGCGGATCGGCGTTCCAGTAGGGCGCGAGATCGAGATCGGGGAAGCCTTCGGGCAGGACGAGCGGGTGGTAATAGAAATCGTCCGCCGCGCCGGTGCGCCAGCGGGCGAACTTGGCGCCCTGCTTGAACGAGGCGTGCGTGGCGCGCATGAAATCGGTTTCGGAAAGGCCGATCTTGCGCAGCGTGTTGCGCATGGTGGGCCAGGTGCCTTCGCCGACGCCAATGGTGCCCCGCCGTACGCTTTCGACGAGCGTGACCTTGAGGTCAGCGCCGTGGCGGGCCGCGATGAGCCCTGCGGTCAGCCACCCGGCCGAGCCGCCGCCGACAATGCAAACCGAACGAATTGCGCCGTTTTCGGCCATGCGCCTTTCCTGTTCCCGTCCCGGCCTGACTCGTCTTGGTCAGGTTCTACGCAAAACGGGGCGTGCACCGCAATGCACGCCCCGGACTTGGTCTTATGCAGGCTTAGAAGTTTACTCGCGCGCCCAGCTTGAAGCGCCGTCCGGTATCCTCCGCATAGAGGAACTGGTTGGGATAATAGGCGTATTTCAGGGTGCGCGAGTTGGTGAGGTTGGCCACTTCCCCGAAGACCGAGAACTGCGGGGTGATGTGGTAGTTCACGCTCGCATCGACTTGGGAGTAGGGCCGCACTTGCGTGACTGCCTGGCCCGCGCCGTTGAGCGGCGGCGGGGCGAGGTACTGCAGGAAGTTGTCGCGCCAGTTGTAGGCGATGCGCGCTTCGATGCCGTTCTTGTCGTAGAACAGCACCGCGTTGGCCGAGTTGGACAGGCCGGTCAGCGCGAACTTGTTGGCAAGATTGCGCGGATCGAGCTTGCGGTTGGAGCCGACGAGGGTGCCGTTCACCTGGAAGCCGAAGCCGGTATCGCCGATCGAGTACTGCCAAGCGGCCTCGATGCCGCGAACGGTTGCGTCCTGCCCGTTGACCGGCGCGGTGACGGTGAACTGCGCGGGCAGGCCCGTACCCGGATCGATCAGCGCGCCGCCATTGGCATCGGCCACCGTGCCGGTGGTCTGGTTGAGCACGATGAAGTTGTTGACGTTCTTGAGGTAGGCGCCGACCGAAACATAGCTGCCCGGCGCGTAGTAGTACTCCAGCGAAATATCGAGGTTGTTCGACTTGAACGGCTTGAGGTCCGGATTGCCCCGGCTCGCCGCGAAATTGCCCGGACGCAGCGTGACGAGCGTGGTGACCGGCGAAAGCTGCTCGAGCGTGGGCCGGGTGATCGTCTGCGATGCAGCGAAGCGCACGGTGAACTTGTCGGTCACCTGCCATTTGATCGCTACGTTGGGCAGGATATCGAGGTAGTGCGTCTTGCCGACCGTGCGCGTCGTGCCGGACGAGGCCGAGCCGTACTGCGTCTGGTCGTTCGCCAACCGGACCAGCGCGGTATAGGCGGTGGCGAGGCCGTTCACGTTGGTCTGCGTGTCCTCGAAGCGGACGCCGCCGACGAGGCTGATCGGTGCACCGGCGATTTCGCCTTTGAACTCGGTCTCGAGATAGGCGCCGAGCACGCGCTCGGTCACGATCGTGTCATTCACCAGCGGCGGAGCGAAGGTGAAGTTGGGGTTCGTGGCACGCTGCTGCTGAGTGATCGCATCGAACAGCGCCGGGCCGCTGAAGGTCAGCCACTGCGTCGGCAGACGCTGCGAGCCGCTGATCCCGGAGAGGAAGCCGCTGCCTGCATTGTAGGTGCTGATCGTCACGCCCGGAGGCGAGGGCAGGTTGTAGCCGCAGGTGGTGCAGCCGGTGCCGCCATCGTTCGAGAAAAGCGAAGTGCGCTTCTGGTCGCGCGAATAGTAGAAACCGAGGTTGGCGTTCACCAGACCGACGTCGGAATCGCCCTTGTAGGCAAGGTCGGCGCGGCCCTGGTAGACTTCGTCGCGGGTGCCGTAACCGCGCAGCAGCATCACGTGCTGGCAAAGCGGCTGGCCGGCCCCGACCACATTGGGATCGGCGGGCCTTCCGGAATCGGTCACTGCGCTGCCGCAAGGGCTGGCCGGGTTGGCGAAGGTGGGGAGCGTTTCGGTCTGGTAGGGCAGGATCGAGCCGTCCGACTGGTAGCGCGAGGAGCCGGTCAGGTAGCCGAGCAGCGAAAGATAGGCCTGCCGCCCGCCGTTGGGGTCCTGCTTCGCCAGCGAGTAGGTGCCGTCGATCCTGGCAGTGAGGTTGGGTGAGACATTCCATTCCACATTGAGGCCGAATTCGCGGGTGTTGGTCCGCTTGTCGAACTTCTTGTCGTGGAAGTCGGTCGCGATGCCGGTGGCCTGGGTCATGTCGGTCACCGTGCCATTGGCGTCGGTGGTCACGTCGGTGAGGTTCGAGGCGGTGAACCAGTGGCCATAGGAACGGGCGTCGGTCGTGTTGGTGAACTTCGAATAGAGCGCGTCGGCGGTCACCGTCACGTCATCCGAAGGACGGTATTGCAGCACGATCGTGCCGCCGATGCGTTCGCGGTCTTCGCGGGTGACCTTGGTATCGAAGTTCTGCGGCACGAAGATGTTGCCGGCGGGATTGCTGCTGCTGACCGTGCCGTTGCCGCCGTTGACTTCGGCAGCGGGGACGGCCGGATTGACCAGCCAGCCGTCGGTCTGGGCCTGCTTCAGCAGGGTATAGCGGCGCTGATAGGTGCCCGAGACGAGCAGGCCCAGCTTGCCGTCGGCAAAGGTGTCGGCGAACAGGAACGTGGCGTCCGGCGCGGCCTTCCGGGAGTTCTGGTCGTAGTTGACGTCGAACGAGGCGGCGATCTTGCGTTCCTTGTAATCGAACGGACGCGCGATCTTGATGTTCACCGTCGAGCCGACGCCGCCCGACTGATAGACGGCGGTCGCGGACTTGTAGACCTCGACGCCGGAAACGAGTTCGGAGGCAAGCGTATCGAACGAGAAGGCGCGGCCCGAGGCCTGGCTGGGATCGGTCGGCGTGGCGATCTGGCGGCCGTTGATGAGGACGGTGTTGAATTCGGGGCCGAAGCCGCGGACGGTGATGAATGCGCCTTCACCGCCGGAGCGGTCGATCGAGACACCGCTGACGCGCTGGAGCGATTCCGCAAGGTTGGCGTCGGGCAGCTTGCCGATGTCCTTGGTGGAGATCGCATCGACGATGCCCGAGGAGGCGCGCTTGATGCTGCGCGCGTTGTCAAGGCTGCCGCGCAGGCCGGTGACGACGATCGGCTGGGGTTCGGGTTCCGGTTCAGCCGCTCTGGCAGGCCCCGCGGGCTGGGGTTCGGCGGCCTGGGCCGCGAGTGCCACCGGCGCGGCGCTGGCGATCTGGCGCGCGGCGAGCGGGCGGCCGACGACGGCGAACGTACCCGGTCCGGTCTGGCGGGCGGCAAGGCCGGTGCCGGCGAGCAGACGGTCGAGCGCTTCGCTGACGGTCAGGCGGCCGCGCACTTCATTGGTGCGCACGGCATGGGTCAGCTTGCGCGAGGCGATGATCTGGACATTGGCCTGATGGCCCAGAAGCCCGATCGCGGATTCGGCAGGCTGGGCGGGAATGGAGAATTGCCGCAGTTCAGCGTTGGCCTGCGCCACAGCGGGCATCGATGCCACGGAAACAACGCTGACGGACGCAAATAGCATGCCACGTAAAGTGGTCGTCCTCACTAATCCCTCCCAAAAGGATATCATCTCGTTTCAGACCTTTTCTGGTCTGCATTCCCCTAGAGACGTGGGTGTTGGATTTCCTTCCGCACTTTTTCGATTTATTTCTGTAGTTCCGCTTCAGTTGAACGCGCAATGCGGATCGTGCTGGGATCGCTGGTGTCGATTGCCACCGGCAGCGTGACTTTCAAGGTCTGGGCAAAGCCCATGGGATCATCGAGCTTGAACAAGCCGTCGAACTGTTCGCCCGCGATGCCGGGATCGGAAATCACGATCTGGCGCTGGTTGTAGCGGTTGAACTCGTCCGCCGCCTCGCGCAGCGTGGTGCCGTTGAGGTCGATCATGCCGTTGCGCCAGGCGAGCGCGCGGTCGACCGGGGTGTTGTCGCCCTCGCGGTAGTGGACCAGCGCCCATTCCTTGATCACCGCGCGCTCGCCCGCAGTCACGGTGAGGCGGCGGCTGGCATCCTGATCGGACCATGTCTCGACCACGCCTTCGGTCACCAGCACTTCGACGCCTTCGTCGCGCTTGCGCACGGAGAAGGCCGTGCCGACGGCCTTGGCGCGGACCGGGCCGGAGGCGACGATGAAGGGCCGCTCGGCATCCTTGGCGACATCGAACCATGCTTCGCCTTGCAAGAGCTGGATCTCGCGGGCGCGGGGGGACAGGCTGACCTTGAGTTCGGAGCCCGAGTTGATCGTCATGATCGAGCCGTCGTCGAGCGGCACGCGGCGAATTTCGCCCACCCGCGTGACGAATTCGGCATCGCGCGAGAAGCCGGTGCGCACGGTGACGAAGGCGGCAACGCTCGCTGCGGCCATGCCGCCGAGCACCCCGCGCCGCATCCACTTGCTGCGTGTGTCGTTTGCGGGTTCGGGTGCTTCGACGACATCCGGCTCGCGCATCGCATCGGGCAGCATCCACGCGGCCTGTGTCTGCAGCAGCAGCCCCTGGCGGCGCGGATCGGCGGCAAGCCAGGCCTGCAGCACAGCCTCGTCGGCCTCGCTCCAGTTGCCTGAATCCATCCGGGCGACCCAGTCGGCGGCCTGATCGCGGTCAGACATGGGTGTCTCGTCCGTGGCCATGGCTATACCACCCGCCGGCTGTCGCCGGTCGTTTCGGGTTCGCGGTCGATCGCATCCCAGCCGCTGCGGATGGCGCGTACGCCGACCCAGACCTGCTTTTCGACCGCCTTCTCGGTGATGCCGAGATGATCGGCGATCTCGCGCTGCGACCAGCCTTCGATCTTGCGCAGCTCGACAATGCGCCGGCAGCGTTCGGGCAGGTCCGCGAGGAGGGCACGCACGCGTTCGGACGCCAAGCGTGTGGCGACCTGCTCTTCGGGTGTGGGCGTGCCAGTATCACGGTAGCTCTCGATCTCGCTGATCGCGTCGAAGGGGGCGATCTGCTGCCGTTTGAGCCTCCGCGCGAGGAGGTTGCGACAGATCGAGAAGAAGTAGGCGTGGGCGCACTCGATGTGATCGACCGTCTCGAGCATGACCACGCGGCAATATGCGTCCTGGACCAGTTCATCGACCACGTCGTGCGCGATCCGCCGCTTCACGAACCAGGCGCGGATGCGCGGTTCGTGCGGCATGATCTCGCGCGCCACCCACTGCGCAAGCGCGCGGCGGCGTTCGAGCGTGGCTCGCAAATCCGGTCCCGTCCCATCCTCCATAAGTTCGTGGAGTTTCTTTCCGTTACTGGCCTAGAGTCAGGACCACGCGATTTCCTTCCGGGGTGCCGCAAAAAAATTCTGCTGTGAAGCCGGGCGTCCACAGAGCTGCGATGGATGCCATGACGAAATGGCCGGCCTGCTTTCGATGCAGGCCGGCCATCCCTCGGGGGAGGGACCGTCAGTCCTGGTTGCGGCGGCACCGCAACCCGGGCTGTCTTTGCGGCCGTGCTGGCCAAACTCCTTGCGCGGTCCTTGCGAACCTCTGCGTATTGCCCCTCAGTCCGTTGAAACTTCTTGTTAGGACCGGGTTGCCAAGCGTGGTGGATTTTTCCCTAAACAGCGTCTTTCGGACCATGGGATCGGCCCGAAAGGCGGCTTTGCTGCGGTGGCGCAATGCCCTTAATATGCCCGGTTCGGGCCATTCTTTGCGGCGCTGAGTGTTAAAGTCGAGGCATCACCCATTGCGCATCGGGGTGGCACTTGCGACATCCCGGACATGACCGAAGAAGAAATCGCCCACGAGCTCACGCGCCGGAAATTCTACAAGGCCGAGCAGGAAGCCGAATTCGTCGAATCGCACGAATGCGTCACTCCGCAGCAGCAGGATCCCGCCTATCGGCTCGCCTTCCGCGACACCGATTTCCTCCTGCGCGAGGAACTGCGCCCGATTCGTTTCCAGCTGGAATTGCTGAAGCCCGAAATGCTGCTGGACGAGGCCGGGATCGGTTCGACGCTGGTAATGTATGGCTCCGCGCGCATCCCCTCGCCGGAGGAGGCGGCCACGGTTCGCGCTGCGGCGACGACGCCGGAGAAGCAGGCGGTGGCCGAGCGGCTGATCGCCAAGTCGCGCTACTACGACGAGGCGCGCGCGCTCGCGCAGATCGCCAGCCGCAGTGCCGTGGTGGAAGATGGCAAGCGCCACTTCGTGATCTGCTCGGGCGGCGGGCCATCGATCATGGAAGCAGCCAATCGCGGCGCGGCGGATGTCGGCGCGGAATCGATCGGGCTCAACATCACCTTGCGGCATGAGCACACGCCCAATGCCTATGTGACGCCGCACCTCTCGTTCCAGTTCCACTATTTCGCGCTGCGCAAGATGCATTTCCTGTTGCGCGCGCGGGCGGTGGCGGCGTTTCCGGGCGGGTTCGGCACGTTCGACGAGCTGTTCGAGCTCCTGACCCTGATCCAGACGGGCAAGATGCAGCCGATCCCGATCCTGCTGTTCGGCGGGGAGTTCTGGAGCCGGGTGGTGAACTTCCAGGCGCTCGCCGAGGAAGGCGTGATTAGCCCGGGCGACCTTGACCTGTTCCATATCGTTGAAACGGCGGAGGAAGCCTGGGGGCATATCACCGCGTTCTACGGGCTGGATCTGAACTGAGCGGTCATGGCCGTTCTCAGGACCGAGCGGCTGCTGCTGAGGCCCGTGCGGGCCGATGATATTGATGCGCTGCATGCGATCATGCGCCAGCCACAGGCGATGGCCTACTGGTCGACGCCGCCGCATAGCACTCTGGCCGAGACTGCCGACTTACTGGATGCCATGATCTCTATCCCGTCCGGCGAGGGCGAGGACTTCGTAATAGAGTTCAAAGGTCGCCTGATCGGGAAGGCGGGGCTCTATCGATTTCCTGACATCGGCTATTTGCTCGATCCCGCATTTTGGGGGCGCGGTCTTGCGACCGAGGCACTGCGGGCGGTCATCTCGCGGGCGTTCGAGGTGCACAGGCTGCCGCGCATTCAGGCCGACGTCGACCCGCGCAACGCTGCATCGCTGCGATTGCTGGCGCGGCTGGGCTTTCGCGAGACCCACCGGCAGGCGCGGACCTGGCTGGTGGGCGGGGAATGGTGCGACAGTGTCTATCTAGCGCTTGATCAGCCTGATTGTTCGGCGGTCCGCACCACAGCATAGTGCCCCATCGGCCCATACCCAGCGCCAAGGCCGGGCGCAGCTAGCAAGGCAGCGCGGACAAACTGACGAGCCTGCGCCACCGCGTCAGCGAGGGACATCCCGCGCGCGAGGTGGGTGGCGATGGCGCTGGATAGCGTGCAGCCGGTGCCGTGGGTATGGCGCGTGTGGATGCGGGGGGCTGTCCAGACGACATCTTCCACGCCGGGGACGGCAAGCCGATCCGTCACGTCCGGCCCTTCGGCATCGCCGCCCTTGCCGAGCCATGCGACGCCGCGGGCCCTGAGCGCTGCCTCGCCGCCGAGTGCCGCGAGTTCGGGAACGTTGGGGGTGGTGAGGGTGGCGAGTGCTATCAGCCGTTCGAACGCGGCGATGGTGGCCGCATCAGCGAGCGCGGCACCGCTGGTGGCGATCATCACCGGGTCGAACACCACCGGGACGGCCAGACGTTCGAGCCGATCAGCAACAACGGCAGCAATCTCGGGCGAGCCGAGCATGCCGATCTTGACCGCATCGACGCCGAGATCGCCGGTGCAGGCATCGATCTGTGCGGCGACCATCGCGGGGCTGGCGGCCTCGACCATCGTGACGCCGCAAGTGTTCTGCGCGGTGAGCGCGGTGACGGCGGTCATCGCATAGCCGCCGAGCATGGTGATGGTCTTGATATCGGCCTGGATGCCTGCGCCACCGCCGGAATCCGAGCCGGCGATAGACAGCACGCGCGGTGGTTTCATCCCTTGAATTTCCGCACCGTGGAGGGCGGATACTTCGCGTGGAGCGCCTTGGCACGGCTGGGGCGGTCCATCAGTTCGCCGCCGCAATTGGGGCAGCGGTCATCGAGCGCTTCGGCGCATTCGGCGCAGAAGGTGCACTCGAACGAGCAGATGAACGCGCCCGGAGCCTCAGCCGGAAGATCGGTGCCGCAGCGTTCGCAATCGGGGCGCATTTCGAGCATGGCGGCTCTCCTCAGGCGGCCTTGCGCACCGCGTCGCAGATCGAATCGACCACTTGCGTCACTTCGCGTGCATCGTCGGCCTCGGCCATGACGCGGATGACGTGTTCGGTGCCCGAGGGGCGGATGACAAGACGGCCGCGCCCGGCAAGCTGCGCCTCGGCAGCGGCGATGGCGGTCTTGACGCTCTCGGCCTCCAGCGGCTTGCCGCCTGCAAAGCGCACGTTCTTGAGGAGCTGCGGGACGGGGTCGAACAGATGCAGTGTTTCGCTCGCGGGCTTGCCCGAGGCGACCAGCGCGGCAAGCACCTGCAGCGCGGCGACCGTGCCATCGCCTGTCGTGCCATGGTCGGTCAGGATCATGTGCCCCGATTGCTCGCCGCCGACGTTGTAGCCGCCCTCGCGCATTTTCTCGAGCACGTAGCGGTCGCCCACGGCGGTGCGCGCGAGTTCGAGGCCGAGGCCATTGAGGTAGCGTTCGAGGCCAAGGTTCGACATGACCGTCGCCACCACGCCGCCGCCGCGCAGCTTGCCCTGCGCATGCAGTCGACCGCCGATCAGCGCCATGATCTGGTCGCCGTCGACCGTCTGGCCTTTCTCGTCGACCACGATCAGCCGGTCCGCATCGCCATCGAGCGCGATGCCGATATCGGCGCGCACTTCGCGCACGCGGGCTTTCAGCGCATCGAGATGAGTCGAGCCGACGCCTGCGTTGATGTTCTTGCCATTGGGTTCGACCCCGATGGCGATCACTTCGGCGCCGAGTTCCCACAGCGCCGAGGGGGCGACATGATAGGCCGCGCCGTTCGCGCAATCGACGACGATGCGCAGACCATCGAGGCGGACGTTGTGGGGGAGCGAACCCTTGACCGCATGGATATAGCGGCCGCGGGCATCCTCGATGCGGCGGGCGCGGCCGACATCGCCGGACTCGGCGAGGGGCAGGTCCTGCTCCAGCATGGCCTCGATGGCGAGCTCGTCCTCGTCCGAAAGCTTGAAGCCATCGGGGCCGAACAGCTTGATCCCGTTGTCCTCGAACGGGTTGTGGCTCGCGGAGATCATCACGCCGACATCGGCGCGCATCTCGCGGGTGAGGAGGGCAACCGCAGGCGTCGGCATCGGCCCGAGCAGCACCACGTCCATGCCGACGCTGGTGAAGCCGGCGGTCATCGCGTTTTCGAGCATGTAGCCCGAAAGGCGCGTGTCCTTGCCGATCACCACGCGGTGGCGATGATCGCCGCGCAGGAAATAGGTGCCGGCGGCCTGCCCGACCTTCATCGCGGTGGCTGCCGTCATGACCCCGGCGTTGGTCCGGCCCCGGATTCCGTCGGTGCCGAAGAATTTGCGTGCCATAGCCTGAAATGAATCCTTGTCCGCTGCGCCGATCGGCGCGGATTGCCATATGTCCCTACACGCTTAATGTCACCGCCCCATGAACGAAGCGATTAACGATACGTCATCAAGGGCGCCGAGCCCCCTGCCCGAGATCACCAAGGTGCCCACCTTGTGGACCTTCATCGGCTTGATCGGCGGCCTTGGCCTTGGCCTGCTCATGGTCATGCGCGCGCCCGGGGCCTTGGCACCGCTGCTCGCGGTGGCGGAGCCTGTGGGTGACATGTGGCTGAGGGCGCTGCGGGCGACGATCATTCCGCTGGTCGTGTCGCTGCTGTTCATGGGCGTGGTGCAGACTGTGGCAGCCGCGCGCGCCGGAGCGATGGCGCGGCGGGCGCTTGGGTGGTTCTACCTGATCCTCGCAGGCGGCTCGGCGATGGCGGGTTTTCTCGTGCCCACGCTGCTCGCGCTGATCCCCAGCCCGCCGGGGGCAATCGAAGCGCTGCGGGCAAGCATCGCTGCGGCCGATGCGAAGGCGGCGGGGCCGCTGCCGGGGGTGGGCGATTTCGTCGCCTCGTTCGTGCCGGCCAATGTGTTTGCCGCCGCGGCCAATGACCAGATCCTGCCGCTGCTCCTCTTTACCGCGATCTTCGCCGTCGCGGCGGCGCGGCTTGCCAATCGCCAGCGCGAGAGCCTGCTGACCTTCTTCGAGGCCGTGGGCGGGGCAACGCTGGTGGTGGTCGGCTGGATCCTGTGGGTCGCGCCTGCAGGCGTTTTCGCACTGAGCTTTGCAGTCGCGGCGCATACCGGTGCTGCGGCCATCGGTGCGCTGGCGCACTATGTGCTGATCGTGACGCTGACGGGGACCGTGATGTTCCTCTCGGCCTATCCCATCGCGGTGCTGTTCGGGCGCCAGCCGCTGGGTGCCTTCGCCCGCGCGGTGATTCCGGCGCAGGCGCTGGCGCTTTCGACGCAATCCTCGCTCGCCTCGCTGCCGGCCATGCTGGGCGCCTGCCGCCAGCTGGGCATCCGCGACCGCGCGGCCGAGTTCACCCTGCCGCTGGCGGTCGCGCTGTTTCGCGGAACCGGCCCGGCGATGAACTTCGCGGTGGCGCTCTACCTCGCGCACTGGCTCGGGGTGCCGGTCGATGGCTGGCACATGGTGGCGGGCTTCGCGGTCGCCTCGGTGATGAGCTTCGGCGCGGTGAGCCTCCCCGGCGCGATCAGCCTCGTCACCTCATGCGGGCCGATCGCGCTGGCGATGGGCGTGCCGGTGGGGCCGTTGGCGCTGTTGGTCGCGGTGGAAGTGTTGCCTGATCTGATGCGCACGCTGGGCAACGTGACGCTCGATGTCGCGGTGACGGCCGTGATCGACGCGATGCCGGGGCTGGACGAGGAAAAGGCTAGCGAGTGACCACTTGTGCGGGCCGGAACAGCGGCTCTCCCAGCAGGAAGCCGATGACGTTGGGGCGCCCCAGATTGTCGAGCATCGCCTCGATGATCAGCAGGATCGGCACCGAAAGTAGCGCGCCGGGCACGCCCCAGATCCATGAGAAATAGCTGATCGCGACCAGGATCGAGACCGGGCTGACGGTGAGCCGCGCGCCGAGGATCGCGGGGGTCACGAAGTTCGCCTCGATCGCGTGGAGGGCGAGGAAGGCAAACACCGGCACGATACCCACGGCCATCGAACTCGCCGTGCCGAGACCGACGAGCCCGAGCAGCGCCATCATCGCCAGCGGGCCAAGGTAGGGCAGGAAGTTGAACACGAAGGCGAGGCCGCCCCACATGATCGGTGCGCTGAGCCCGAAGGCATAGGCTCCGCAGGCGACGATCACGCCGACGCCGAGGTTGATCAGCGCGACCGTGAGCAGATAGCCCGCCACCCGGTCCTGCACGTCGCGCATCACGCGGGCGATGCGGACCGAGGCGTTGACGCTTTCGCCATCGCGAGCGAGGCGGCGGCGGACGCGCAGGCGCGTCTCGATCATGAAGAAGGTCATCAGCATGGTGACCAGCGTCTCCAGCACGAGGCTGGGCGTTGCGAAGGCGACCTGCTCGATGACCGAAGGGCTGGCGAGCACCACCTCGCGCGGGCTGTGGCCCAAGAGGCGCGCGAGCTGGCGGTTGAAATCGTTGATCCACGCGAGGTTGCCGCGCAGCTCCGCAAACCGGCGGCTGACCACGGTGAGCATGTCCGGCACCTGATCGACCATGGCGAAGGCCGGCTGCAGGATCAGCGCGAGCGCGAGGACGATCACCCCGGCCATCGTCAGCATCGCGAAGAGCGCGGCCAGCATGTCTGGCAGGCCGAGGCGGCACATGCGGTCAGCCAGCGGGGCGAGGATGATCGTGATGACGACGGCGGTGACCGGGGGCAGGAACACCACCGAACCGATCGAGAGCACGAAGGGCAGCGCGAGGAACAGGCCCGCCATCAGCAGCAGCACGATGGCCGATTGCAGCCGCGCGCGCGTATCGCCCACCCATTCGTCGGGCAGGCGGGGCAGGGCGGTACCAGCGTCCAGTTCCGGATCGGGCATGTCGGCCATATGTTCGTCTTGTGGACCCCGCGTGTGGCCGGATCAAGGCGGGTGGATACGCGTTAACGCATATGTCCTAGCCGGCCAATTCCTTCCCGTAGATCACGTATTCCTTGTTGACCTTGCTCTCGATGGCATCGGCGATGGCGACCATCCCCTGGTTGTCATCGAGGATCCAGCCGATCTCGCCGCGGCTGGCGCCGTAGTTCGCGACCGAATTGCGGCGGATGTACTCGATCATCATGAAGGCCAGCTGACTGGCGAGGCGCGAGGCCTGCAGACGCTTGCGCACGCCCATCAGCGGCACGCGCATGGTGCGCACGCGGGGCTTTCTGAGCCACAGGAGGAGCTTGGCCCAATTGAACGGGAACAGCGAGCCGCCCATGGGTTTCAGCACTTCGTTGAGGTCCGGCAGCGTCATCATGAAGGCCACCGGCTCGCCGTCGTACTCGGCGATCATGATGAGGTCTTCGCGCACGATCGGTTTGAACTTCTTGCCCGCGTAGGCGATCTCGGTGTCGGTGAAGGGGACGAAGCCCCAGTTGTCCGACCAGGCATCGTTGAGGATGTCGAGGATCAGCTTGGCTTCGGAATCGAACTTGCTCTTGTCCACGCCGCGGATGCGGATGCGCGGGTTCTTCTCGCCCGAGGCGACGATGCGCTGGATCAGCGGCGGGAACTCCTTGCTGATATCGAGCTCGTAGGTGAGCAGCGACTTGGCCGGGGTGTAGCCCATGCCCTCGATATAGGCGGGATAGCGCTTGCTCTGGTGGCCCATCATGACGGTCGGCGACTGTTCGAATCCGCGCACGAGCTGGCCCGGTTCCTCCCAGATCGACATCGAGATCGGCGCGAGCACGCGGGTCATGCCCTTTTCGCGCAGCCAGTCCTCGGCGCGGGCGATCAGGGCCTTGGCGACGGCTTCGTCTTCCGCTTCGAGCAGGCCCCAGTTGCCGGTGCCGGGGCCCATGCCCTGCACCGGGTCCATCGCGACGGCGAGGTGGTCGATATGCGCGGAGATGCGGCCCACGATCGTGCCGCCGCCCGCTCCATTGCGGCGCGCGAGAAACAGCTGGACGTCGGCGTGTTCGAAGAACGGGTTCTTGCCCGGGGTGACGAGTTCGACCGCTTCCATGTGCAGCGGCGGCACCCAGGCTGGATCATTCGCGTTGATGCGATAGGCATAGTCCACAAAGGCAGTCCGGTCGGCCTTGCTGGAAACCGGGGTGATGACTACTTCGCCGCTAGTGTCTGGAGTTCCGGCCACGATCTTGCCTTTGTTTGGAAGTATTGCAGAAAAATGCAGGGCTTGCCTGCGTTGGCCCGGGCCGGATTGTCAAGCCGAACGCAGCACTAGAACTCTCGGGTCAATCAGGAAACGTCGCATGCTTGCCTCTCCCCAGCTCAATCCGGCGCTCGAAACGGCTCCGCAGCCTCCGGCCGCCGCGCCGGAAGCCGCTGCGATCCTCGCGCGCACGCCGGACGACAAGGCGATGCTGCGCGCGGCGGTCGAGCTGACGCGCGATCTGGGCGAGGCGAAGCCGTCGATCTTCTGGCCGGACATGCTGGCCTCGGCGCTGACGGGTTATGCCGCGCTGGCCGGGGCGATCCTTTCGACCAACATGTGGGTCGCAGTGGCCTGCGGGGTGGTCTCGGCACTGGCGTTCTACCGCGCGCTGCTGTTCATCCACGAGCTTTCGCATATCCACCGCAACGCGCTGCCGGGCTTCCGCTTCGTATGGAATGTCCTGGTCGGCATTCCGATGCTCACGCCCTCGTTCATGTATGAGGGTGTCCATCCGCTGCACCATGCGCGCACGCGCTACGGCACGGCGGAAGACCCGGAATACCTCCCGCTCGCGCTGATGAAGCCGTGGTCGTTGCCGGTGTTCCTGCTGACCGCGATCTTGCTGCCCGTTGCCTTGCTGGTGCGCTGCGCGGTGCTGACGCCGCTGGGCGTGATCGTGCCGCCCCTGCGCGAGCTGGTGTGGGAGCGGGCTTCGGCGCTTGCGATCAACCCTTCGTTCAAGCGCCGTCTGCCCGAGGGTGAGTTCGCACGAATGGTGTTCTGGCAGGAACTGGGCGCGACGGCCTGGGCGTGGTTCCTGCTCGGCTGGTCGGCCATGCACGGCTGGCGGCCGCTGCTGATCGGCATTGCGGTGATCGCACTCGGCGCCGTGCTCAATCAGGCGCGCACGCTTGTTGCCCACCTTTGGGAGAATGAGGGCGAGACGATGACGGTGACCGGGCAGTACCTCGATTCGGTCAACGTGCCGCCGCCGGGCTGGGTGACGGTGCTCTGGGCCCCGGTCGGCCTGCGCTATCACGCGCTGCACCACTTGCTGCCGAGCGTGCCCTATCACGCGCTGGGTGAGGCGCACCGGCGGCTGACGGCCGATCTGGGTGCAGGTTCGACCTACCAGAAGTCGAGCTATGCCGGATTGTTTCCTCTGCTCGGGCGGCTGGTGCGCAGCACGATGGGGCAGCGTTCCGGGGCTCAGCGCCCCAGCGCGACGTAGACGCCGACGGCGATCACCAGCACGGCGAAGGCTTTCTCCACAAGGCCGCGATGCGACGCAAGCGCTGCGGTGCCCTTGATCCCGAGCGCCGCGCCGACTGCGCCGCCGATGGCGAGCACGCCGACCAGCGGCCAATCGACATAGCCGGAGAGCGCGTAAGACGTTGCCGTCGTCGTCCCCAGCGCTGCGACGATCACCAGCGAGGTGCCCGAGGCGAAGCGCATCGGCATCGCGGTCGCGGCGATCAGGCCGGGGACGATGAGGAAGCCGCCGCCGATTCCGAAAAACCCTGCAAGCAGGCCCGTGCCGAGGCCGATGGGGATCAGGCGCGGGAGCAGCCGCCCGGCGCTGGCGGCGTTGAGTTCCACGTCGGCGCGCTCTTCGCCCCGGCGGGGGCGCAGCATCGCGAGGCCGACGACGACCATCAGCAGGCCGAACAGCATGAGCAACCGCTTGCCATCAAGTGCTTTGCCCAATTCGGCACCGAGCGTGGCACCGAACACGCCGGCGAGGGCGAAGACTCCGGCGCAGCGCCACTTGACCGTCCCGGCGCGGGCATGTCCGGCGAGGCCGACCAGCGCATTGAGCGTGACGGCTACCGCGCTGGTCCCTACCGCTGCGTGCGCCGAGGACACGCCGACCATGTAGACCAGCAGCGGCGTCATCAGAATCGATCCCCCCGCCCCAAGCCCGGCGAGGATCAGCCCGATCACCGCACCCGAGCCCAAAGCGGCGAGGATCATCGCCAGCGGCATGGCGTCAGGCCGCCGATTTCCGGTTCCACGGCATCGCTGCCAGCAGCTTGGCCATGCCGCACCATCCCGTTGTGCCCGCGAACATCAGGCCCGCGCCGACAAAGGCGGAAAGGCCGAAGAAGGCAGGTTGGAACAGCACGCCCAGCACCACCCCCAGCACAACGAGCGCACCGGCTGTGATCTGGACCTGACGCATGATTTCCAGCGGTGCCTTGCGGTTCTCCGCAAGGGGCAGGCCTGCTGCGCGCCATGCATCGAGGCCGCCTTCAAGGAGGTAGGCCGGACAATCGCTGGCCGCACCAAGCCGGGAGGCGTTGGCGGATGTGCGCATGCCGCTGCGGCAGTGATAGACTACTGCCGGAGCATCGCCGACGCGGCCCAGCGCGTCGATCGGGCGGTTCTCGGAGCCGGGAATGCGGACGCGATCAAACTCATCAGGCGAGCGGATGTCGATCAGCCGCGCGCCGCCGGCCATCAACCGGCGTGTTTCGGCAGGGGAGATCAGGGGCAGTGTCATGGCCTTATTCCTCGGTACAATAGAGCTGGTAGAGCGTGGCGAGCAGCGCCTCGATCCGCGCGTCGGCGATCCGGTAGCGCAGCACTTGCGCGTCGCGCGTGAAGGCGACGAGGCCTTCCTCGCGCAGGCGGGCGAGGTGCTGCGAGAGCGCCGATTGCGAGAGCCCGATGCGCTCGGCGATGTCCCCCACCTTCATTTCGCCCGCCTCGACCAGCGAACACAGCACCATCAGCCGGTGCGGGTTCGCCAGCTCGCGCAGGATGGACGCGACCGCAGTGGCGTTTGCTTCGAACGTGGCATGATCGAGGGGAGGGTGGATCTGCATGGATCCTATATATCAGCACTTGCTAATTTAGCAATACCTAATATAAAGGGTGCCCGAAAGGACCCGACCATGGACTCAAAGCCCGAGATTCTCGCCTTCTTCGATGAGCCGACCTTCACCGTGACCTACCTTGTTGCCGATCCGGCCACCGGCGCGGCGGCGGTGATCGATCCGGTGCTCGACTATGATCAGGCCTCGGCGCGGATCGGTGCCGCATCGGTGGAGGCGCTGCTGGCGGCGGCGGCCGAGCGCGGCTGGAGGATCGAGATGGTGCTCGAAACGCACGCGCATGCCGATCACCTCAGCGGCGCGAAACTGATCGCCGCGCGCACCGGCGCATGGATCGGGATTGGCGCATTGATCACCCAAGTGCAGGCAACCTTTGTGCCGATGTTCGGGGCAGATGACGTTCTGCCGGAGGGGCGCGATTTTGACCACTTGCTCCATGACGACGAGGTTCTGCCGCTCGGCAATCTGGCCTTCACCGTGATGCATACCCCGGGGCATACGGCAGCCTGCATCAGCTTCCGCATTGCCGACGCGGTCTTCGTTGGCGACACCGTGTTCATGCCCGATTACGGCACCGCGCGGACCGATTTTCCGGGCGGCAATGCCTCTGCGCTCTATGCCTCGATCCGGCGGATACTTTCACTTCCGGACGAGACGCGGCTGTTCCTTTGCCACGACTACAAGGGGCCGGGCCGGTCCGAGTTTGCATGGGAAACGACCGTCGGCGAGCAGCGCCGCACCAATGTGCAGGCGCACGACGGGATCGACGAGGCCACTTTCGTCGCACAGCGTCAGGCACGCGATGCCACACTCGCGCCGCCGCGCCTCCTGTTGCCGTCGATCCAGGTGAACATCCGCGGCGGGCGTTTGCCGCCGGCCGATGCGCAGGGCTTGCGCGCACTGCGGCTGCCGCTGCGCGCGGGCGACGAGGGTGCGGCTACTCTTCTGTCCTGACCAGCACCGTCTCGCCGATCAGCAAGAACAAGAAGAACGGCGCCCACGCGGCGAGCAGCGGCGGGTAGCCGCCGAAGTTGCCCATCGCCAGCGCGGCGTTGTCGACCACGAAGTAGGCAAATCCGAGCGCCATGCCGATCACCGCGCGGACGAACAGCATGCCCGAGCGCGCAAGGCCGAACGCGGCGACCGCGCCGAGCAGCGGCATGAGCAGCGCCGAAAGCGGGCCGGAAAGCTTGTGCCACCATTTGCCTTCGAGTTCGCTGGTGCGATAGCCCGCGCTGCGGATGGCCGCGATGGAGTTCGACAGCTGGCCGATCGATTCCCCATCTGCGTCGGCCTTGCGGATCACCACTTGTGCGGGATCGACGCTTTTCGCGAAGACCTGATCGGCACTGTAGGTGATGCGCCGTGCGCTCTGCACGTCGAAGCCGGTCGGCTTGGTGAAGTGCCAGCCGGGCCGTGCGTAAGTCGCTTCGGGCGAGCGCACGATCTCCACCACGGCGCTGGACCGGTCGCGGCGGTACCAGCTGACATCGGTCATGCGCGTGGCGGCGCCTTGCCCGGTGACCGCACGCGCGAAGAGAACGTTGTTGCCATCCTGCAGCCACACGTTGCTTTTCACCGCACTGTCGCGTGGAATCGCCTTGTACTCGGCCGCCTGCCACGCCTTGAGCGTCGCGGAGGAGCGTACCACGACGCGCTCGTTGAAGGCGAAAGTGACGAGCGAAGTCAGCGCGGCGACGAGGAACAGCGGCGCCAGCACCTGATGCGCGGAGAGGCCGGCGGCTTTCAGCGCGATGACCTCGCTGTTCTGGTTGAGTGTCATCAATGTGATGATCGTTGCCAGCAGCACCGAATAGGGCAGGAACCGGCTGATCAGCTGCGGCACGCGCAAGGAGGCGTAGGTCAGCAGCTGGCCCTGCCCATTGCCCGGCGCGGCGAGGATCTTGCCGCTTTCGCTCAGGAGATCGAGCATCTGCAACACGAGCACGAGCATCAGCAGCACGGCGATGATCCGCACCGCGAACATGCGACCGATGTAAAGCGTGATCGTGCGCGAGGGGAAGAAATCAAGCTGCATCGATCGCTCCTGCTGCGTCGATGCCGACATTCCTGGCGCGCGGCTGGCGCGCGGCGAACAGCTTCATCACCGAGCGCGCGATCTTGGCAAAGCCGGTCTCCAGCGCGCCGATCGGCTGGCCGCCGGGGACATAGGCAAGGCGCCAGTACATCGAGACAATCAGCGCGGCGAAGAGGACGAACGGCCCCCACAGCGCCAATGTCGGATCGACCCGGCCAAGGCTGGAGACGTCCTGCCCGTATTCGTTGACCTTGTGGTAGGCGACCACCATCACGATCGAGACGAACACGCCGAGTGCCGAACTCGAGCGCTTGGGCGGCACCGCCAGCGCGACGGCCAGCAGCGGCAGCAGAAACATCATCGCCACCTCGACCAGTCGGTAGTTGAGGTTGGCGATGCTCTGCGCGCGCGCCAGCTTGCTTGAATCCTTGCTCCAGCCGATGCGCAGCAGTTCGGGAAGAAAGTACTCGCGGTCCCGTTCGCCGCGGCTGCGGAACTGCTCGATCTTCGGAAGGTCGATCGGCAGGTCATGCGTCGCGAACGTCAGCACGCGCGGCGAGGTGATGCCCGGGCCGTCCTGCACGATCTGGCCTTCGGAAAGGCGCAGGATCACAGTATCCGGGTTTTCCTTGTTGGCGAAGAACTGTCCCTCGCGCGCGGAGATCACGAGGACCTGCCCGTCCTTGGCGGCGATGCGCGCGAAGATGCCGCGCAGGTCGCGCCCTTCGTCGCGGCTCGCATCGACGCGCAGCGCAGTGCGGTCCTGCAGCGTGTTGAACTCGCCCACCTTGATAGAGGCTCCCAGCGCGCCGGAGCGCAGATCGAACTGGAGTTGCTCGTAGTAATAGCGCGAGAGCGGCTGGAGATAGCCGACAATAAGGAGGTTGAGCGCGGCGAGGACCACGGTGAACAGGTAGGGTACGCGCAGCAAGCGGGTGTAGGAGAGGCCCACCGCGCGCATCACGTCGAGCTCTGACGAGGTGGCGAGGCGGCGGAAGGCGAGCAGGATGCCCAGCATCAGCCCCAGCGGAATCGCCAGGCTGGCGTATTCGGGCAGGAGGTTGGCCAGCATCTTGAACACGACGCTGACCGGTCCGCCTTCGGTCGCCACGAAGTCGAACAGCTTGAGCATCTTGTCGAGCACGAGCAGCGATGCCGCGATCACGAAAACCGCGCACATCGGCACGAACACGAGCCGGGCGATGTACCTGTCTGTGGCGGTGAGAAAGGGCAAGGGCGGGGCGGCTCGCTGGGACCGAATGAACAGTTCCGGTTAGCCCGGTTCAGGGACGGGCGGAAGGCGGAAACACCGAGGTCCCAACGCATTTTGTCGACGCAAAAGGGCGATCAGACGCGAATCAGGCCTTCTCCAGCGTGCACTGCAGCGGATGCTGGTTCTGCCGGGCGAAATCCATCACCTGGTTCACCTTGGTTTCGGCGATCTCGTAGGGGAATATCCCGCAGACGCCGACGCCCTTCTGGTGGACATGGAGCATGACCCGCGTCGCCTGCTCGAGATCCATGTGGAAGAAGCGCTTCAAGACCATCACAACAAATTCCATCGGCGTGTAATCGTCGTTCAGCATCAGCACCTTGAACATGCTGGGCTTCTTGGGCCGCGTGCGCGTTTTGGTCGCGATGCCGACCTGATCGTCACCACCGCCACCGGGGCCCTTGGTTTCGTCGTCGGCGGCGCGCACGGGGATACGCACCGTCGAAGCGGCAGTGCCTTCGGGGGCGCCGGGGTTGGATTTCATGGTCATGGCGTAGGAGGAATATCGCATCGCACGCCGCTGCGTACAAGAGGCGGGTAAACACTTGACCTCAAAGTCCAGCATCGAGGCCGCATTTCTGCTGCCAGCAACGACACGGCAGATACGACAACGGGCCGGAGGTAAATCCCGTCCGACCCGCTTTCGTGTTCAGGCCCGGCCAGCGCGGTTGCGCGGGCCGGAAGTGCCGATCAGGCGGCCTGCTTCATCTTTTCGACCGCGAGGCTGACGCGGTTCGAGATCGGCTGGAACGCTTCGCTGGCGAGCTTGAGCATCGCTTCGCTGTTCTTCGAGGTCGCGGCGACCGCGGCGTCGAACTGCTTGCGCAGCAGGGCGTTCTGCTTTTCGAAGAACTCGGCCGGCGACTTGACGGCAGCGAGTTCCTTGATTTCGGCCTGCATCGTCTCGACCACGGTCTTGGTCTCGGCGGCGTAGCCCTTGGTCATTTCCTGCAGGCCCGCAGCAAGGATCTTGGTCGATTCGACGACGGCTTCGACGTTGCCCTTGGTGAAGGCGCCCATATCGCCCAGCGCAGCCTGGCTCTTTTCGAGCGCGGCCTTGGCCTTCTCGGCGGCTTCCTTCATCGCGGTCTGGATGGTCTCGGTCATTTCGGTGGTGGCGGCGTTCATGGTGAAGTCCTTCTGCTTGGCGACCGCGCTCTTCACGGAGACGGTCTCGTTCTTGTGGGTCTTGGGCGTGCTGGTCTTCGCGGTGGGCTTCGGTACAGACTTGACCGTGGTTACAGTCAGCTTTGCCGGAGCCTTCCGAACCGGCTTTGCAGCCGGAGCTACCGGCGCATCCGCAGTCGCATCGAGAACAGGCGCGGCGACCTTGCGGGGACGACCGGGCTTGCCCTTGAGTTTGGGAGCTGGTGTGGCTGCGGGGGCCGGGGCGGCTTCCGCAGCAAGCTCTTCCGACTGCGCGGGCAGCTCGGCCGGGGCGATCTCAGCCTCGACAGCCGGCGCCGCAATTGCTGCGTCTGCGATGTCCTTGACTTCGTCTTCCATAACCTGACTACTCCTGCATCGGACACGCTCCATTAACATAATCCAACGAGTTGGATGCGCAGTGGACCGTGTTGCAGTGCACAAAATAGGCAGGTGGCGGGGTCAGGTCAAGGACTTTTGTGCACTGCACCATGAAGAGAAGTGCCCAGATTGGCGGCGTTTCGACCGTTTCTGGCAGAATTCAGCGGGTCTTGACGTAGCGACCGGGTGCATCCTCGATCACCGCATCGCCGCGCCCGCCCGGCACGCGCTTGCCCTTGGCGGGAATCATGGCGCCATCCGACTCGCGAATCCACGCAATCCAGTCGGGCCACCAGCTGCCCTTGGTCTCGCGCGCACCCGCCACGAACTCGGCGAGCGTGGTGGCTGGACCATCATTGCGCCAATACTGGTACTTGTGCGCGTCCGGCGGATTGACCACCCCGGCGATATGGCCTGACCCCGCGAGCAGGAACCGCCAGGGACCGGACAGCAGCCGCGTGAGCTTCCACACGCTCTCGGCGGGCGCGATATGGTCCTCCCGCCCGGCCTGGATGTAGCAGGGCGTGGCGATCAGCCTGAGGTCGATCGGTGTGCCGTCGATTTCCAGCGAGTCCGGCATGACCAGCCGGTTGTCGCGATAGAGATCTTCGAGATAGGCCTTGTGCCACTTGGCCGGCAGGTTGGTGGTATCGCCGTTCCAGTGGAGCAGGTCGAAGGCCGGATAGTCCTCGCCCAGCAAGTAGTTGCTGACGACGTAGTTCCAGATGAGGTCCGTCCCGCGCAGCAGGTTGAACGTTGCGGCCATGTAGCGCCCGTCGAGATAGCCGTCGGTGGCAAGGCCCTCGAGCATCTTGATCTGGCTGTCATCGATGAACGACTTGAGATCGCCCGCCTTTTCGAAATCGACCTGCGCGGTGAAGAAGGTGGCCGAGCGCACCGTGTCCGCCTCGCCGCGCCGCGCCATCAGCGCGAGGGTTGCGGCGAGGGTGGTGCCCGCGACGCAATAGCCGATCGCGTGGACCTGCGGTACGTCCAGCCGCTCGCGGACCACGTCGATGGCTTCGACTTGCGCCAACACATAGTCGTCCCAGACGATGTCGGCCAGCGAGGCATCGGCCGATTTCCACGAGACGATGAACACCGTCAGCCCCTGCTCGACCGCCCAGCGGATGAAGCTTTTCTTGGGGTTCAAATCGAGGATGTAGAAGCGGTTGATCCACGGCGGGAAGATCAGCAGCGGCACCGCCAGCACGTCGGGGGTCGCGGGGCTGTACTGGATCAGCTGGTAGAGCGGGGTCTCGTAGACCACCTTGCCCGGGGTGATCGCGATATTGCGTCCAAGCTCGAAAGCTTCGGGATCGGTGTGGGTGAGTTGGCCCTTGCGGATGTCGGCGAGCAGGTGCTCGGCGCCCTTGACGAGGTTCTCGCCGTGGGTCTCCAGCGTGCGCTCGATCACGATGGGATTGGTCATCGGGAAATTCGCCGGGCTCAGCGCATCGACCACCATCTTCGTGAAGAACTGCACCTGATGCTGGCGCTCGGGCGGCAGGCCCTTCACCTCGGCGGCCATGGCGGTGAGCTTTTCGGCGAGCAGCAGGTAGGTCTGGTGGAGCAGCGCGAACCACGGCTGATCGGCCCAGCGCGGATCGGCAAAACGGCGGTCCTTGCGCGGCAGCGGCGCATCCTCCGGCTGCTTCGTGCCCGGTCCGATGCCGTAGCGGCCGAGCACCTGCGTCCACAGTTCGAGCCCATCCTCCCACAGCTTGGCCTGCGTCTCGGCCTGCGAGATCGGCAACGCGGCGTACCAGTCGGTGAACATGGCGGTCCAGCGGGCGGGATCGGCCATGCGCGCCATCATGGGCTCGACCTGTCCCGCCTGTTCGGCGCCGAAATCGAGCCACATTTTCTGCAACTTTGCGGCGGACATCGCCCAGTGCTGCATTCCGGCGGGATCGGACGCCAGATTGGGCAGGGGGGTAGAAGCAGTGGGCAGGAACGGCGCGAACAGGGCCTGCACTGCCTCACCCTGCTGGCGCATCAGATCCTCGATCACGCCAGCATCCATCGGCGTATCGAGCGGATTTTCCGGCGGCGTTGCGGCGTCAGCCATAGTGGTCCCAGTCCCAGTTGCGCTTGGGGGTCCTATAGCGCCGATTCGGGCGCTTGTGATCCCTTCCGGTTCCCAGAGGCTTGCGATTGTCGTAAGGTGCATGCTGGCCGGGTGCTTTTGCCGGGCCAAAGGAGTGCGAGAAACCACCGTGACCGAAGAATTCTACCGCATGAAGCGCCTGCCGCCCTACGTCATCGCCGAAGTGAACGCGATGCGGGCCGCCGCTCGCGCCCGCGGGCAGGACATCATCGATCTCGGCATGGGCAACCCCGATCTCCCGCCGCCTGCGCATGTCATCGATAAGCTCTGCGAAGTGGCGATGAAGCCCGATGCGCACGGCTATTCGGCGTCCAAGGGCATTCCCGGCGTGCGCAAGGCGCAGGCCAATTATTATGCCCGCCGCTTCAATGTGGAACTCGATCCCGAGAGCGAAGTGGTGATGACCATGGGTTCGAAGGAAGGGCTCGCCAGCCTCGCCACCGCGATCACCGCGCCCGGCGATGTGGTGCTGGCGCCCAACCCGAGCTATCCGATCCACACCTTCGGCTTCATCATCGCCGGGGCGACGATCCGTTCAGTGCCGACGACGCCCGACGAACGCTACTGGGAATCGCTCGACCGCGCGATGCGCTACAGCGTGCCGCGTCCCTCGGTGGTCATCGTCAACTACCCTTCGAACCCGACGGCGGAGACGGTCGATCTCTCGTTCTACGAGCGCCTCGTCGCGTGGGCGAAGGAGAACAAGGTCTGGGTGCTGTCCGACCTTGCCTACTCCGAGCTCTATTTCGACGGCAACCCGACGCGATCGATCCTCGAAGTGCCGGGTGCGAAGGATGTCGCGGTCGAATTCACCTCGATGTCCAAGACGTTCTCGATGGCGGGCTGGCGCGTGGGCTTTGCGGTGGGCAACAAGCAGCTGATCGCGGCGCTGACCCGCGTGAAGTCCTACCTCGATTACGGCGCGTTCACCCCGATCCAGGCGGCGACATGTGCCGCGCTCAATGGCCCGCAAGACATCGTCGAGCAGAACCGCCTGCTGTATCAAAAGCGCCGCGACGTGATGGTCGAGGCGTTCGGCCGTGCCGGGTGGGAAATCCCGAGCCCGCGCGCCTCGATGTTCGCCTGGGCGCCGCTGCCGCCGGCGCTGCGCGAGATGGGCAGCCTCGAGTTTTCCAAGCAGCTGCTCACCCACGCCGAAGTCGCGGTCGCGCCCGGCGTCGGCTATGGCGAGGACGGCGAGGGCTATGTCCGCATTGCCATGGTCGAGAACGAACAGCGCCTGCGCCAGGCCGCGCGCAATATCCGCCGTTACTTGACCAGCATGGGCGTCAACGCCAGCGCAGCATAACAACGACAAAACCGGAGCAGGACCACAATGAAGTTCCACGATCGCGTCAGCGTCACTATCGAAGACCACGTCGCTTATGTCCTGCTCGACCGGGCGGACAAGATGAACGCGCTCGACGATGCGATGTTCGAGGGGATCGTGGCGGCGGGGAGCCATCTGCACACCGCCAAGGGCGTGCGCAGCGTGGTCCTTTCCGGCGCGGGGCGGTCGTTCTGCGCCGGGCTCGATCTTTCGAGCATGGGCAACACGGATCGGTGGGGCAGCGGCGGCAGCCTCACCGACCGCACCCACGGCAATGCCAACCGCGCGCAGCAGGCGGCGATGGTCTGGCGCAAGCTGCCGATGCCGGTGATCGCGGCAGTTCACGGCGTGTGCTTCGGCGGTGGGCTTCAGGTCATGAGCGGGGCCGATATCCGCATCGTGGCTCCCGATGCCCGTCTGGCCGTGATGGAAGTGAAGTGGGGCCTCGTGCCCGACATGGGCGGCTATGCGCTGTGGCGCGGCAATGTGCGCGACGATGTGCTGCGCGAGCTGACGTACACCCACCGCGAGTTCAACGGCACCGAGGCCGCGGCTCTCGGCTTTGCCACCCATGCCGATGCCGATCCGCTCGGCCGCGCGATGGCCTTGGCGAAGGAGATCGCCAGCAAGAGCCCGCATGCCGTGCGCGGCGCCAAGCTGCTCACCAACCGCACCGTCTATATGGACGAGGACGCGATCCTCATGGCCGAGAGCGTCGCGCAGCACGAACTCATGTATTCGCGCAACCAGATCGAGGCGGTGAAGGCCGGAATGGAGAAGCGCGTCGCCGATTTCGTCGATCCCTGAAGGGGAGGGCGCAAGAATCCCGTTGCGGCTCCGGCGAGGCTCGGCTAACCGCGCCGTTCCACGCTGATGCGCATCGAGGCCCGATGGCGGAGTGGTTACGCACCGGACTGCAAATCCGTTTACGCCGGTTCGATTCCGGCTCGGGCCTCCATTTCACCATTTGAAGACGTCCGATAACGTCCAGTAAATGGCTGTTTTACGCCACTTTTTCTGATATAGTTCTCCGCATCAGTGCGGGTCGATCCGACCGCATCCGGGACCATTGATGGTACAGGTGATGGATCACAGCCCGATGCTGGACGTGGAGGTCCATCAATGTCGGAAGGTGTAAAACGCAAATCTGGGCTGACCGCCAACGCCGTGAAGCATGCCAAGCCTAGGCCGAAGGCGTACAAGCTGTCCGACCGCGATGGACTTTACCTGCTCGTGATGCCCACCGGCATCCGATACTGGCGGATGAACTACCGTTTCGGTGGACAGCAGCGCACGCTGTCGTTCGGACGCTGGCCGGAAATACTGCTCGGGGATGCGCGCGAAATGCTGCTCGAGGCCCGCAGATTGCTGGCAAAGGGCATTGATCCACTGGAGCAAGCCAAACTCGAAAAGATCGCCAAGTCGATCGCTGCAAGCAACAGCTTCCAGGCCGTGGCGGAGGAGTGGCTTGAAAAGATCGAGAAGGAAGGCTTGGCCGCAATTACGCTCAAAAAGGCGAGGTGGCTGCTTGCGCAGACCTATCCGGCATTGGGGAAGCGCCCCATCTCAGAGATCACCGCACACGAGCTTCTGCTTGTCCTCAAGAAAGTCGAAGGCACCAAGCGGTATGACACCGCGAACCGCATCCGCAGCACCTGCAGCCAGGTTTTCCGATATGCCATCGCCACAGCCCGGGCCAATCGGGACGTCTGTGCGGACTTGCGCGGCGCGCTAGTCACCCCGCGCACCAATCACCGGGCCGCCATCACAACGCCCACGGAGGCCAGCGGACTCCTTCGTGCAATCGAGGACTACGATGGTCACCCTTTGACGCAGATTGCACTTCGGCTTCTGCCGCACCTGTTCGTCCGTCCCGGCGAACTGCGCTGGGCGGAATGGAGTGAGTTTGATTTCGACAAACGTGTCTGGACCATACCGGACCACAAGATGAAGATGCGCCGCCCTCACGCCGTGCCCCTTTCACTGCAGGCAATGTCGATCATCGAGGAGATCGAGCACGATGCCGGTGACCTGCCACGGGACTTTCATCCAGCTCTGATTAGAGCCTCGACGGTTGTGGTTA
>NZ_LJHZ01000117.1:0-1903 GCF_001296055.1 Novosphingobium sp. AAP93 | reverse complement strand
ACCTTGTATTACAACGCCAGACACCCCGTAGCACAATGTTTACACAGCAATCTCAAACGCTTGACTGCAAACCAGCCCCACGGGCGCCGTGTAGGGTGTGCTTGGATCACACTTTGATCATGCGCATCAGGAAGCGCTCGGTGGTCACTCGGCTCGAGCGAGATTGATGAGGGATTTCACTGATGAGCCAAGGGGGAGGAAGTTACGCACCTGGAGCAGCAGTTTTTACTGCACGTAAGCCAGGCCAGTAATTGATTAACTCATCAATTCTTTTTGAATTCAGTCTGGATTTATTGCCAAAATCTCGCTCATCTGTTGAGTATTTATCTTCCAAATTATAATAATTTGACACCCTTTCTTCTATAATTCTTATACTTCCATATAATTTTTTCCTGAGATAATAGCTGCTGCACACGGAATACCCATATATATAATTGATTCTAAATTTATAAGAGTAGGATGCCCACGCTATGCCGCGACCATCCCCCGGACTGTACCCATTTAATTTATCTGCGATATCGTTTGCAGATGCCACATAATGATAAGTCATGATATCATGTATTGACAAAATTAAGGGATAATCTTTTTTATTGTTTGACAATATATGTTGATCGATTTTGACGTAGAAATTTTCCCCAAAACTAGCAGTAATTCCAGGCTCGTCGACAAAAGCTCCTTTCGCAACCTTCTTAACGTAACAGGCCTCTTCGCCTGTAAGAAATCCCATTTTTTGATCAACTGAAGCAGCAAGCCACCACAGTCCGGTTGGCCCATTGGCATCGCCACTTGCCGGCTCTGGAGCCCGCATGGTAGCTTGAGCATCCAATGCGCCCACAATCACGCTTCCTGGGAACAAATGATCGCTCTCCGGAGACAAATTCTGTCTATGGTAGTGTGCTCCAAAAATGGAGAAAATTAACAACCCCAAGATCATATTAAACACGCCACAAAATAATATTTATCTTGGTGTATAATATACTACTGGCTTTCTCATCGACACAGACATCGATCTGTACACAATTCTACTAGCGCCAATGCCAACATTTGCCAGTATTGGATAGGTTTTTCGTCCGCCAACAATCAAATCACCAGTGACGTTCTGTGGCCTTATTGTTGCGACATGCCCGTGTCCGCGAGGATTCTCGTATGTCAAGATAACCAAGCCTCCACCGTCGGCGATCGCTTGAGCCTCATCAGCACCAACAGGACGCCAGCTGTCCGATCCCCGTAAATTTCTCGAGATTACGTTGGCAGTGTGTGCGCCGAGCGATGTTCTCATAAATGCATTAAAGGCATCTGCATCAATCAACCCAGCCTTATCATAAGCCCTGACAATGGACGTAGTTGCAAAATTACAGTAGGTTGTCTTATTTGGAGATTGGAACCAAGCTCTATTGCCTAGAGCTTGGTTTCGCGCATTAACTAGAACATCAATTTTATATTGATCTGTTGCGCTGGACCGACCTATAATTTCGTTCCACTCGCGCGTACCTTTTCTCGGAGCGGTAACCTTTATCTCCTCAGGAGCTTTAGCCTCTGCCACAGATTGTACGACGGTTCCTTCGTCTTGCAAAGAATCAAGACGGCCGACACCTAACCCCGGAGCGAAGTCCTGGCTCATCAGACCATTGCCGGGCAGCAACGGAGCACCGGCATAGCCTGCGCTACCATCCGCCAGATAGGAGCCGCCTGCCCCACCGCCACCCGACAATGCTAGCTGTCCGTCCCCATCGAACGGTGTCCCTGCAAGCAGGTTCGTCGGATCGCCGCCCCCCCGGCCGATGCTCGCCAGCTTTTCAGCAGCCAAATTCCCGATGGTATTGGCGATAACGTCCGGCAGCGCTGCAATAATGTTGTCGCCGAAATCAGTTCCATCGATCACGCTGCGCGCAGCGGCGTTTAC
>NZ_LJHZ01000116.1:0-2834 GCF_001296055.1 Novosphingobium sp. AAP93 | reverse complement strand
GAAGTCGAGACACCGGGCGCGGCGGACGGTGTCTCGACTTCGCTCGACACGAACGGAGTTGGGGCTTGAGTCTTTCATAGGGAATCATCGCTGATGAGCGACAACCGTACACTGCTGACCGACATGGCAGCCGGCCTGTTCGCCGATCTGGCGGGCAAGCCTTTCGATGTGGCCTGGCCGCAAGTGGCCGAAGCGGGCTTTTCCACCCTGCTCGTGCCCGAGGACGCGGGCGGCTTCGGCGGAGACTGGGGCGACGTGCTCGCCGTGCTGCGCCTCGCCGGCCTCAACGCGCTGAACGCGCCGCTGGCCGAGCCGGTGATCGCGCATTACCTGCTGGCGAAGGCGGGGATCGCCGCGCCGGAGGGGCTGATCTCCATCGCCGCGCCCGGCAGCCGCGTGCCCTATGGCCGCCATGCCGCCGCCGTGGTCCATGTCGCGGATGGCACGCTCTCGCTCTACCACGCTGATGCATGCACCTTCGACGAAGGCCTTTCGCCCGCCAGTGAGCCGTGGGACAGTGTCACCTTCACCGGCGCGGCAGCAGCAACGGCCGCCTGCGATATCGATCTGCAGGCCCTCGGCGCCTTCGCCCGCGTCGCGCAGGCTTCGGGCGCGCTGGAGGCAGCTTTCACGCTGGCCATCGATCATGTGAACACCCGCGTCCAGTTCGGCCGCGCGCTGGCGAAGTTCCAGGCGGTGCAGCAGGCGATGGCGGAGTTTTCCGAGGAAGCCGCAGCCGTCGACGCCTCAGCCGCAGCCTGCGCGGCGGCGCTCGATTTCGGGCATGCCAGCTTCGAGATCGCGGCAGCCAAGCTGCGCATGGGGATCGCCGTGGACCGCGCGGTGCCCATCGCCCACCGCATGCACGGCGCCATCGGCTTTACCATCGAATACGCCCTCAACCACCTGACCCGCCGCCTGATGGGCTGGCGCAGCGAATTCGGCGGCGACGCCTTCTGGGCCGAGCGGCTGGGCCGCCGCGTGGCAGGCCTTGGCGGCCACGGCCTGTGGCGCGAGATGGCGGCGCGGACGGACCGGCTGGTCGGTTAGCCTCCGAAGCCTTACCTCTCATCTGTTCCTCGTCACCCCGTGCTTGACACGGGGCTAGGCTGTTCTTCCAGCGCCGCGCCCTGAAAGAAAAGCCAAGGCCCGTGTCAAGCACGGGCCGACGTTCGTTTGTGATGGGGCCCGCAGATCAGGCGCGCTTGCGGCCAAACCCGGCGACGCGCGGGGGCATCTGCGGCGCGGCGGCTTCCGCCTCCTGGGCCTTTGCCTCGCGCTGTGCGAGATAGCGCGCCATCACCGCATCGGCATCGAAGTTGCTCGCCGGTTCATGGTCTTCGCGCGGCGCATTCATCGCCTCGGTGATCGCCGCCCTGGAGATGCGCGCCGCGCCGCCGACAAACCCGTCACCCCCGCGCATCTTCTCCATGTCTGCCAGCCGCGCGATCACGGCGGCCTTGTCGATGGCGAGCAGATTGAAGGGAATGGTGATCTTCGCCTTGCCCAGCACGCCGCCCGTGTGGGTGATGCGGATCGAATGCTGCCGGCTCACCGGAATGAAGCCATAGATATACTGCGTCAGCGTGTGTACCTCGATCCCGGTGACCTCGCGCCAGTTCAGCCGCCGCGATGTGCCGAGCGGATGGAGATGGATCTGCCGCGCGTCATACTCGATCGCCTTGAGATCGCTGAACACCCGCCCGAGCCGCCCGATCGACATGAGCGGCCCGCCCACGATGAGGATCAACCCGATGATCATGCCCAGCGGCCCGGCAAACAGGCTGAACAGCCCCAGCACCGGCGCAAGGATCAGCAGAAACGCCCCGCTGAAAATGAGCTTTGCGCGGCTGTAACGCAGTGTCGTCATCGTGATTCTCCGTAAGAGAATCATGACATGCCAGTGGTTACGATGGGTTTAGCGGGGGAGCTTTTTGAGGGGTGGCCTGATGGGCTGGCGCGGCGGATGCGGCGGTAACGCATTCTAGGCCCACTGAGGCGGCAAATCAGCTGTGACTGTATGCATCGAGAAGCATCACCTCCATTTGCCTAGCATTGAAAAGCGTTGGTGCTCGTCTGGGGCATCTCCGCTTTGGACTATCTTGCGCTCCTTGCAACCTATGCCTAGAGTGGCAGATGGGGGGAGAGTAAATGAGCAGCTTGCCTGGGGAATTCTTCACAGTTTCATCGTTTGCCACTCTTGCTGGTTTAACGGGGATAACTCATGTCGTTCGAAGCACAATCGTAGGATTGACGGGCATAACGTCGCCTTGGATTCCCTTCATAATAGCAATGCTATGCACCGAGTTAGGCGTACACCTTGCTGGTAGCGATGGTCTTTTTGAATACGTGCTAGGAGCGCTCAATGGTTGCTTGGTCTTTTTGACAGCAGCGGGAAGTACCCAGTTGGTTCATAAGGTATCGCCGGAAAGAATGCAGCCTCAAGCAATGAAGTCTAGTCGCCTCGATCTCATTCTTCACTCGCCGTTTTGGAATTAGTATACCGATGGTTAAGGCAACACGCTCGACCGTTTTGAAGGTGCTTGATGCACTTTTTTCTCGGGGAGACCGAGATGTTACATCTATAGGACTCTCCTTGCAGAGTTTTCGCCAAGATAACGTGCAGTGGCTGCATGATCGCCGCATTATTGGATACGGTTTTCCAGGTAAGGGCGGTTATTTTGCTAACTCGAAGGCGGTCCCAAAAGTCGCGTTGTATGTTGATCATGAGGATAATGTCGAGGCGCTTGAGGGCGAGGTCCCAACGTGGATTCATGTTGACCTGCCACGGGTAATTTCCTCCAGTTGCGATTAGAGTCCGGCCCTCACGAGGA
>NZ_LJHZ01000115.1:0-12010 GCF_001296055.1 Novosphingobium sp. AAP93 | reverse complement strand
GCCTGACGATGACCCAAGGCCACCGCCGAAATTACACCACATTGACGGACGCAACCACTGCCATCTACGCCAAGGTCGATCTGCCGATGCTCATGAAGATCGCGCAGCCCTGGCCAGGAGAACAGTCATGCTGAACATGCACATTTCCAGATACGTCACGCTCCATCGCAGCTTGGGACGGAAGTTCTCCGAACAGGAACGCTTGCTGCGCCTGTACGCCGCCTACGCCGGAGGATTCGGCGACCGGCACATCCAAGTCCAGCGGGTCTACGACTGGTGCCACACGGCGAGTTCGCAAAATGTGGCCCGCCGGAGGTTCGACACCGTTCGCAACTTCAGCCGCTTTATCCAAGCCGATGATCCAGTTCACGAGGTTCCGCCTGCCGGTGTCTTCGGTCGGGGCAAGCGGCCACGCCCGACCCCGACCATCATCGAACCGGAACAGGTCCGGGCGATCATGACCGCGGCGTTGGACGTTGCGTCCCAAGACACGATCAGCCCATACACGTACCATTATTTGTTTGGCTTGCTGGCGGCGACAGGTCTCCGGATTTCCGAGGCCCTCGCTCTGCAACGCAACGATCTGGTCGAGGATGGCCTAATCGTCCGCAACGGCAAGTTCGGCAAGCAGCGGCTGATTACCCTGCAGCCATCGACCCGTCAGGCGCTCGAAGCATATCTCGCCACCCGGGCAAGGCTTGGCGCCACGGGCAATGACCTGTTCGTGACCATTCGGGGGAGAGCACCACACAAGGTGCGCGCCCACGTGGTGTTCGTCAGGCTGGCCCGGCAGCTCGGATACCGCGGACCGACCGGAACGGCCGGGATGCGGTTACACGACCTGCGGCACACTTTCGCTGTGCGTTCGCTTGAGTCCTGCCCGCGCGACAGGGAAGCCATCGCACACCACATGGCGGGGCTCAGCGTCTATCTTGGGCATGCGTCGGTCGCCAACACCTATTGGTATCTCGAGGCCACTCCGGTGCTGCTGCGCGATATCGCTGACGCCAGCGAGCAACTTTACCGGGGAGAAGCTGCATGACGGCGCTTGCTCCGCATCTCTCGGCATACTTGCGTGAACATCTGCCACGCGAACGCGCTGTCAGTCCGCACACAGTGAAGACATACGCCAACTGCTTCGTCCTCCTGGTCCAGTTCGCTGCCGATCGTCTGAAGCGTCGGCCGACAGATCTCGCGATCGAGGATCTCGGCACCGACATGATCATGGCCTTCCTTGACCATGTCGAGAACGGTCGCGGCAGCTGTGTTCGGACCCGCAATGGCAGACTCGCCGCGATCCGATCCTTCTTCCGCTACATCGAGTATCGTATTCCGGCCTGCCTGGATCAGGCCCTTCGCGTCAGATCGATCCCGACCAAGAAGACCGACAAGGCGCTGATCGACTACCTCGACCGGGCCGAGATCAAGGCTTTGCTCGACGTCCCGGATCCGCGGACACGCCTTGGCACCCGCGATCGCGCAATGCTGCATCTGGCCTATGCTGGCGGGCTGAGGGTGTCGGAACTCGTAACGCTACAACTGCGCGATTTCCCGGACCGCTCCCTGTCCACCGTGCACATCATGGGCAAGGGTCGGCGTGAACGGGTCCTGCCGCTCTGGAAGGAGACCCAGTTCGCATTACGCGCATGGCTTGCGATCCGCCCCGAAGCCGAGGTCACCGAGATATTCCTCAATGCCAGCGGGCAACCCATGACCCGCGACGGATTTGCGTTCCGTTTGGCCCAGCACGTCAAGGCCGCGGCAGAGAAGCAGCCGTCGATCCTTGGCAAGCGCGTAACACCGCACGTGCTGCGACATTCCTGCGCAATGCACACGCTTGCGGCGACCGGGGACATTCGCAAGGTCGCATTGTGGCTCGGCCATGCCAGCATCCAAAGCACCGAGACGTATTTGCGCGCCGATCCCGAGGAGAAGCTGCAGATTCTCGCGGCGCACGGCGCTCCTGCCATCAAACCCGGGCGATTCAAGCCGCCATCCGATGCCCTGATCACCATGCTCACCGACGTTCGAAGGCGGGCCTAGCCCGTCTCCGGACATCCCCTTGGCACTCATATTATCTGGAGTGAAATCATGGAAAACCGAAGGAAACCCGCGCCTCCCGCTGCCACGCTCGACATAAACTGCGACTGCAAAGAATATGTGATCGACTATCTCGCCAAGAGCTTTCCGGTGCGGCTCATGGCCGTCTTCACCGATGAGAACGGCAACCCCCGTTCCGAGCCGATGAGCGATGCCGATGGCGCACCGGTTCTCTGCCAGACCGCACTCGCAGCGCGCGACCAGATGATCGAGCAGCTCTGTGCGCTCCCGCCGATTGCTACAGCGCTCGATGCGATCATTGAACGTTTCGGCACGGACAAAGTCGCCGAGGTCACGGGACGGACACGCCGTCTCGTTGTCAGCTCCGATGGGCGGCAGCGGCTGCAATCACGGACACCGCGGGCCAACATTGCCGAGACACAGGCCTTCATGAATGGCGACAAGCGCATTCTCGTGTTCTCGGACGCGGGCGGGACTGGCCGCAGCTATCACGCGGACCTCGCGGCGAAGAATCAGGCGCGGCGCGTCCATTTCCTGCTTGAGCCGGGCTGGCGGGCCGACGCGGCGATCCAGGGGCTTGGCCGCACCAACCGCACCAATCAGGCCTCAGCCCCGCTGTTCCGGCCCGTGACGACCGATGTCCGGGGCGAGCGCCGCTTCATCTCGACGATTGCCCGACGTCTCGATAGCCTTGGCGCGCTGACACGCGGCCAGCGCCAGACGGGCGGGCAGAACCTGTTCGATCCGGCCGACAACCTCGAAAGCATCTACGCCAAGGATGCCCTGCAGCGCTGGTTCGGGCTGCTGTTTACTGGAAAGCTGGAAGCCGTCAGCCTTGGACGCTTTCAGGATCTGACAGGCCTGAGGATCGAAAGTCCGGACGGCGGCATGGTCGATGACTTGCCCACGATCCAGCGTTGGCTCAATCGCATCCTTGCACTGCCGATCGCCCTGCAGAACGGCATCTTTGACGAGTTTCTGGGACTGGTCGAGGCCCGCATCGATGCGGCCCGAGCTGCAGGCACGCTCGACCTCGGGCTCGAGACCATCGCGGTCGAAAGCTTCGAGATTCTCTCCGATACACTGCTGCGCACCGACAGTGTGTCGGGGGCAACCACGCATCTCCTCGAACTGGAGATCGCCCGCGCGCTCAAACCGCTTACGCTGGAGCGACTTGATCAACTGGAAGGAGCGCGGGGCAGCAAGCGGTTCCTTCGCAATGCGCGCTCAGGAAGGGCCGCGCTGCTGGTCCCGGCCCGCAGTCTCCTTGGCGATGACGGCACACGCATCACCCGCTACGAACTCGTGCGTCCGTTGAAGCGGGGTCATCTGACTGCCGAACAGCTTGCAGAGAGTAGCTGGGAGCCCGTTGATGACGGCATCTTCCGCACCGCATGGCAGGCCGAGGTCGACGAGGCGCTGTCGTCGCTGAAGCGCGAGCGCCTGCATCTTGCGACGGGCTTGCTGCTGCCCGTCTGGGACAAGCTCCCGGCGGACCATGTCAGGGTCAGTCGGATTTCTGCCAGCGACGGTCAGTCGTTGCTGGGAAGGGAGGTCCCGCTCCATGCCGTCGCAGACATCTGCGGCGCGCTGGGACTTGATGCCGTGCCGTCCATCGCACCGGATGACCTCGTGCGGGCTGTGCTCGCCGGCGGTCGGCCGATGGCGGTCAAGGCGCGCGAAGCGCTCATGCTCCAGCGCCGTCTTGTCAACAGCTCGCAACGTCTTGAGCTCACGGGTTGGTCTGCGAGCCGTCTCGACTGGTACAAGGCACAAGGTTGCTTCACGGAAATCATCCGCTTCCAGACGCGGCTGTTCGTCCCGCTCGAGGGAGCTGCCGCAGTGCTGGCAAGGATTACCTTGGACTCATAGGTACTGGTATGCGCCAAGCTAGAAGACATCCGCTATGTCCGGGCCGTCCTTGCGGCGCGGCATGACTTGCAGATCAAGGTCAAGCATTGCGATTACGCTGAGGAGCGTGCCGAGCTTTGTTCCCGGGCTTCCGGTTTCTATGGCCGAGATCGTTTTCTGCTGCTTGCCGATCAGGCTGGCTAGCTGCTTCTGGGTCATTTTGCGCTCTTGGCGCGTCGTCTTCACGAACGCGCCAAGTTGGTTGGGCAGTCTGATGATCTGATCCAAGGGACACTCCATCAATGGGGTTATACCCTATAGGGGATGGATCGACCGTATACCGTAGAGGGTATAACACCGCTAGCGACCGTCATCTCAGAAGCGCATATCGGCGTTGATGATCGTCTGTGATCATCAAGGTAGCTTGGTGTGGACAAAACCCGGTTTCACGATCATCAAGCGGTGTAGCCATCAACAGACGATCATCAAAGGAACCGCCGATGGTGCGCTTCCCTCGGGTGATGGTCCAAGGGAGACGCCGTTGCCTGTTGCCTACCATGAGGGACGTTTTCCTCCAGCCAGACTTGATCTCGCTGCGCTGTTTCCGCTGGTTGGGCCAGCCAACGCCGCAATCGCGCGGTACGAGGGCGTCCTCGCCGGTATTCCAAATCCCGATATCCTTCTGTCGCCGCTAACCGCCCGTGAAGCTGTCCTGTCCAGCAAGATCGAAGGAACTCAGGTGACCCTGGGAGAGGTCCTGGAGTTCGAGGCACAGGGACATCTTTTCGACGAAAGCACGCCAAAGAAGGCGGACGCCCGCGAAGTGCTGAACTACCGCGCTGCTTTGCGCGAAGCGGAAAACCTCATGGCGCAGCTGCCGCTATCTCAGCGGCTGATCAAGGCGACCCACCGTGTTCTCATGGATGGCGTCCGTGGTCGCCACAAGGACCCCGGTGAATACCGTCGTATCCCGAACTGGATCGGGCCTGAGGGATGCACGATCGAGCAAGCCCGCTTCGTGCCTCCAGGGGCTGACCGCCTCGACGATGCGATGACGCGCTGGGAAGCCTATGTTCACGCAGAGGCACCCGACCGTCTGGTCCAGCTCGCAATCGTGCACGCCGAGTTTGAATCGATTCACCCATTCCTTGACGGAAACGGGCGCATCGGACGGCTGATCATTCCGCTTTTCCTCTATGCGCACGGCCAACTTTCGAGGCCAAATTTCTATCTCTCCGAGTATCTCGAGGCCAATCGGGACGAGTACTACGATCGCATGCTGGCTATATCCCGCGACGATGACTGGAGCGGATGGGTGGCGTTCTTCCTGCGTGGCATCATCGCCCAAGCAGATGCGAATACGCGCAAAGCGCAGGCAATCCTTGCGCTTCATCAGGACAAACGTGATCGGGTCGTGGAGATCACCCATTCGCAATATGCGGTGCGGGCCCTCGACTGGATATTCCAGCGTCCCATTTTCAAGACGCCGGACTTCATCGCTTCGGCGCAGATCCCGCCAGCAACGGCGCGGAAGATCGTCCGGGATTTGCGCGATAATGGCTTGCTGCGCGAACTGGTCCCCGCTGCTGGGCGCGCGCCCGCAACGCTTGTGTTCTCCGAGTTGCTCAACATCGCTGAAGGGCGGGATGCCTTCTGACTGAGGACAGCAAAGCTCTGCCACATCGCTCAAGCTGGAGCGCATTCGCAAGCAGAGCTGGGAAATCATGAGAGGGGAGGAGGCTTTGCCCTGATGAGCCTGTCAGGCGTCGATGGTCGGCGCACGGCATGGGCTCACACTCAGGAGTGAAGTCGATGTTTCAGACAATCCCTCTCGGCAAGCTTGTCGCCTCGCCGCGCAATGTTCGCCGCCACACCGATGCCGCCGCTGATGCCGAGCTCAAGGCCAGCATTGCCGCGCATGGGCTGCTGCAGAACCTTGTGGTTCGTGCAGGACCCAAGGGCAAGTTCGAGGTCGAAGCGGGCGAGCGCCGCCGCCGGGCGATGCTCGCACTTGCCGAAGACAAGGTGCTGCCCCGCGATCATCAGGTCACCTGCCTCGTGCTCAGCGTCGACAATGAGGCTGCACCCGAGGCAAGCCTCGCGGAGAACTTCCATCGCCTTGCCATGAACCCCGCCGATGAAGCGCAGGCCTTCGCCGCGCTTATCGAGGGCGGAGCGACGACCGAGCAGGTCGCAAGCCGTTTCGGGCTGACGGTCCGCTTCGTCGAAGGGCGGCTCCGGCTTGCCACGCTGGCACCCGTGGTGTTCGATGCGCTTGCCGCCGGCGTGATCACGCTCGACATGGCCAAGGCCTATGGCGCGACTTCGGATCAGCAGATCCAGGCACGGGTCTTCACAGAGATCTCCGGGGCGTACTATTCGCCGACCCCGGACAGCATCCGCCGCATGGTTCTTACCGGCACGGTCCGTGGCAGTGATCCACGGGCGAAGCTGGTCGGCCGTGATGCCTATGTCGCTGCAGGCGGCCGCATCGAACGCGAGCTCTTCGACAATGCCGATACCGAGAGCTGGGTCGATGTGGCGCTGCTGGAATCGCTCGCGGCCGAAAAAATGGCCGAAGAAGCCCGTGCGATCGCCGAACAGAATGGTCTCGCGTGGGTCAAGCCGACGCTCGATCCCTATGCGAGCCACGACCTCGTCGAGGGCCTCGTACGTCTTCCGGCAGAGCCTGCTCCGCTGAGCGAGGCCGAGGCCACACGGCTCGAGGAACTCGATGCGTCGTGGGACGAGCATGCCGCCGTCCTCGAGGACGAGGAGAGTGCCCCTGAAGCCATCGAGGCGGCGGAAGCTGCCATTGCGGCGATCGAGCGCGAGACGCAGGACATCCGCAACCGTCCGCTGGTCCTGCCCGACGACCACAAGGGCTCGGCCGGCATGATCCTCACGCTTTCCCGCGAAGGCAAACCGGTCCTCCAGCCAGTCTTCTACGGGGAGCGCAAGGTTGCCACTTCAGACAGCGATGATGGCATCGAGGTGGTTAGCTCGGATGGTGAAGCCGGCACTCGCCGAGCCACCATGTCGAAGCGGCTTGTCGACGAGCTCGCCATGCAGCGGCGTGATGTCCTTGCGCTGCACCTCGCATCCGATCCCGCGCTGGCGCTCGATGTCATGGTCTTCACGCTAGCCGATGCCGACAGCCATGACTGGCAGGCCCGCACGGCCTCCACGATCCGGGGCGGCGTGCCGTCTGGCCCGCTCGTCGGCTTCGAGCCTGCCGATGCGGCGGCGACGCGGGCGCTGGTCGAGCTCAGGGCCGGTCTCGATGAGACCTGGCGGAGCGGGCGGGACCAGTGCGAACGGTTCGACCGGTTCCGCGCGCTCCCGGACGAAGCCCGCGCGGCGTGGCTCGGCCATGTTGTCGCCCGCTCGCTTGAAGCGAGCCTCAACATCAGCGGCGAGCGCCGGATCCCGTTCCAGGATCACCTCGGCGCGCTGATTGGCATCGACATCGCGCAATGGTGGCGGCCGACGGCGGCGAACTACTTTGACCGGGTGCCCAAGCAAGTCATCCTCGAAGCGCTGGGCGATGTCGGCGGCGCGGAACTGGCGTCTCGCTACATGTCGGTCAAGAAGGCGGACCTTGCGGCCAGCGCCGAACGGATCTTCGCCGGGGCAACGATTGCCGAGGTTGCCGAGCGCGAGCGCGCGCTGGCCTGGGTGCCTGATGTGATGCGGTTCGGCGGCGCTGCGGTGATCGACGAGCAGGATGACAGCGACACGGCACTGGCTCAAGACCAGCAGCCTGATCCGTCGGATGGCATGGCGGACCACGGCCCATCCGAAGCCTCCCCTTGCGATTTGGCAGCCTGACCTCCTCCTGACAGGCTGACAGTCGCGGAACCTCGAAGCCGTCCCTCGGGCAATCCCCGAGGGGCGGTTTCGTTCGTTCAGCAAGAGGAGAGGAGGCGCCCCTGGGGGCGGAAGCCGTGGGCAGGAGCGCCCACGGGTGACCGATCAGGAGACGCACCCATGACCAAGTTCCGTTCGCGCGTGAGCAATGCCCGCTCGCCCGCTGCCCGCATCACCCAGGAGATCATCGCCCGGCTTGAGGCAGGGACCAAGCCCTGGGTCCAGCCCTGGCGCGGCGTGCCCGTCTCGCGGCCCCTGCGGGCCTGCGGGATTCCCTACAAGGGCATGAATTGCTTCTGGCTCTGGATGGTCGCCGACATGTGCGGCTACGCTTCGCCGTTCTGGATGACCTATCGCCAGGCGCAGGAATTCGGCGGACAAGTCCGCAAGGGCGAGAAGTCGACCATCGCCATCTTCTACAAGAGCTACACCAAGGAAGTCGAGGCACCGGACACCGGCGAGCGCAGCGAGGAAGCACGCCGCGTGCTCAAGTCCTACCCCGTGTTCAACGCCGATCAGGTGGAAGGGCTCCCATCGCACTTCCGCCCGGCCGCCGCCCTCGATCTCGTCGAACCCGAGGGCCGCGAGGCGGAACTCGATGCCTTCTTTGCGGCGATCCCGGCGCAGCTGCGGACCCACGGCGCAGAAGCCTACTACGAGCCCGGCATCGATCGCATCACGATGCCATCGCCCACGCTCTTTACCGGCTTTGACCACTACTATGCGACCCTCGCGCACGAGCTGTCGCACTGGACCGGGCATTCGAGCCGTCTGGGCCGCGATCTCAAGAACCGCTTTGGCAGCGCGGCCTATGCCGCCGAGGAGCTGATTGCTGAACTGTCGAGCGCGATGCTCGGTGCCGAGCTCGGCCTCCCGGTGGCGCATCTCGACAGTCATGCCAGCTATATCGAGCACTGGCTCAAACTGCTGAAGGACGATGACCGTGCGATCCTGACTGCGGCGGCGCGCGCCGAGGAAGCTGCAGGGCTTCTGCTCAAGCTCGGCGGTCGAGCGGTTCCTGGTGACACTGACGATGACGCAGAGCCCGGCAGCGATGCTGCCGATGCACTCGCAGCCTGACGGGAGAACGACGATGGGACGTTCTGTCAGCTATCCATCCGGCGCGGCCGTGGCGTTCCAGGTTCTGGATGTCGATGACGATGGCGACTGGGATTTCGAGCTTAAATGGCTGCGCGAAGACCTGATCGAGCGGGCGAGGGCTGCTTTCCCCTCGCTCTAGCCGCAGCAGGGCTGGCGCGGCCGTGAGGACCGGATTCTTCTGCGCAACGCCTATGCCGATTTCGGGATGTCGGTCTATGGCAGCCTTGTCGCCGTCTGGATCGCCGAGCGCGAAGATGGTCCCTACCGGGAGTGCGACTGGCGCCATACCCGAACCGGCCGAGCACGCCGCTGGCTGGCGCAGATCGCGCCACGCTTCGAGGCCCTGTTCGGCGAGTACGAATGCCTTGGGCACATGTCGAACGGCGAGGGCGTCTATCGCAAGCGGGCAGCCTGATCAGCTGCTCGTTCCTTGGGTACCCTGACTGATTCGCGCGCTACCGCATCTGCTTCCCGGTGCCGCGAGAGAGGCCCTGGGCCGGTCGCCTGCGCCCCGCAACCCGGCTTGGCGCGGCCCGTGTTGGCGCGCCTGCCGCGCGCCTGCCCGCACCAGCCGCGCCAAGCGGGTTTCCGCCCTTCGGGCGTGCGGGACGCGGGGCTTGACCGGCCCTGACGGGCTCTCGCCGGCACCGGGGAGCACGACGCTCCTCGCCGGTTTCACACCGTCAGGAGGTACCCCATGCACACGTCCTTTGCCGACCAGCTTTCCGGCCTCGATCTGTCCGGCTTCTCGATCGGTCCTGCGCCGCTCACAGAGACCGATTTTCCGCCTCGGGAGGCCGCCACGCAGACGCTTGAAGCCATCTGGTCCGATCTCTTCGCCCTTGTCACCGGGACCGCGCTGGAAGCCGATGCCGAGGATCTGGGCTGGGCTTTCGTGAACCTCTTTCACCGTGCCGCCGAGCGCAAGGGAGCGGCGCTCGACCGGGCGACCGACGAGGTCCGTGCGCTGGTAGCAACCGCCGATGGCTCGGAAGTTCACACACATGATCTCGAAACCCAGGTCGAACGCGCGCAGTGCGCCGAAAGCGCGATGCTGGCGTTCGAGAAGATGCGCGAGATCGCGGCTTCCCTCTATCTCAACGAGTTCGGCTCGTCCTGGAAACCGGTCTCGAGCTCGCGTCTCAACCACGGCGCGACCCTGACGTCGGCGCTCGTGCAGGGCCGGGATTTCTTGCGCGCATGCGCTGAAGCCAAGCGGCGGGCCGCCAAGCCTGAGGGCACGCCGGTGGTCTTCGCCGGTGGCCGGATGGGCCGCAGCAGCGAAGCCGATGCGCTTGCCTTTGCCGACAACATCTGGGCGACCCTCGACAAGGTCCATGCCCGCGTTCCCGACATGGTGCTGGTCCATGGCGGCGATACCAAGGGTATCGACCGGCTCGCGTCATCCTGGGCCGAACGCCACAAGGTGCCGCAGGTCGTCTTCGCGCTCGACATGCGGCTTGGGAGCCGAGCCGGGTTCCAGCGCAACGAGCGGATGCTCAGCCTCGATCCACGCTACGTCGTCGCATTTCCCGGCAACGGCGTGCTTGAACGCCTTGTGATCGAGGCCAAGGCGCGGCGGATCACTGTTGTTGATCGCCGTGGTCCGCTGGGCACGTGCCCCAAGGCTCAGCGCAATGGAGCACCTGACTGACTGATCTCATATGTCGCCAGCGCCTCATGGGCGCTGGCGATCAACTCCAAGCTTGTCTTGCGCGTTCAGCACGCCAACGCTGACTTGCAGTTTGTATTGCCATTGTATGTGCAAAATGGCATTTTGTGATGCGAACTGAAAGGTTGAAGGCAATGGCCGTGCTCAATCGCGATGCCTCTGAGAGTGGTCGGCGGAAGCTGCCGGCTGATACGACGATCACGATGCGTGTCCCGGCGCGAACGCGCGATCTGATTGATTCAGCAGCGGCGTCACTGGGCAAATCGCGCACGGAGTTCGTGCTCGATAGTGCCCGCCAACACGCGGTCGATGTGCTGCTCGATCGGCGGGTCTTCAGCCTTGATGCTGAAGCAAGCGAGGTGTTCGCCAAGGCATTGGCGGCCCCGGTTGCTCCCAATGCGGCGCTCAAGGACCTGATGTCGGCCAAGGCTCCGTGGGAGTAGAGCCCATACGGCTCAGCCAGCCTGAACCGCTCAAGGCGCACCATGATCTGAGCCAATTCGAGTGCGGAAAGCCGACCCTGGATCAGTGGCTTCGTTCGCATGCCATGGCGAACGAGGGGACGTCCTCGCGTACCTTTGTCGTGTGCGATGATGGGGCTACGGTTGTCGGCTATTACACGCTCGCAACCGGCAGTGTGACCCGAACGGAAGTTCCGCGGCGCATCCGCCATAGTCTGCCCAATCCCGTTCCGATCATGGTTCTTGGACGTCTCGCCATAGATAAGCGGTGCCAGGGCCTCAAACTCGGCAGCGCACTGCTGAAAGAAGCCATGCTGCGCACGCTCCGCGTGTCGGAGCAGGCGGGCGTTCGGGCGCTTGTTGTCCATGCGATCGATGACGAGGCCGTCGCCTTCTACACGCGCTATGGCTTCCAGATCTTCCCTCCAGAGACGCGCACATTGTTGCTGCCAGTTGAGACGATTGCTGCCGCCTTGTCGGCATGATGATCTGATCCGCAGCTTCTCGCTTCGCCGTCATCACCTCTGTTTTGAGGCTCCGATCAGACCGCCACTTATCCGCTTGCTGCAGCGGCATTGTCCGAGGGATGCCATAAGGCGACCGGCGGAGCTGTCCGGCAGCGGTGATGTTCAGCCTTCAGTCCTGCTTTTTGTCGGTCGGCGGCAGCGCGGTCGAGGTAGGAAGCCTGGTCCTGAAGTGGGAGCAGGTTCTGGGCGAACCGCAGCCGCGAAATGCCACGAGTTGGCCGGACACCCGCTCGGCTTAGGCCCGGGACCATCCGGCTCTTCGCGAACCCCTCCCTGAAGGCGCCGCCTGACCCTCGCAACCCCGATCCGGCCGGCCGAGTTGCCGCGCGCTACGCGCGCGTCTGCCCGCACCACCCGTCCTGTTCGAGGTTCCCCTCCGGCCGCCTGCAGCGCCCTCCGGTGCGAGCGTCTGCCGCCCCCTTCTGACGGTCAGTTCGCAGCCGGGATGGTCCCGGACCTGCAGCCTC
>NZ_LJHZ01000114.1:0-11488 GCF_001296055.1 Novosphingobium sp. AAP93 | reverse complement strand
CGAGCGAAGTCGAGACACCGCACGCAGCGCTTGGTGTCTCGACTTCGCTCGACACGAACGGTTGTGGTTTGGGGGGTATTGCATGAGCCGGCAGGAGGCCGAACGGCAGGGACGGCGCGGGGAGAACCTTGCTGCGTGGTACTTGTGGCTTTGCGGCTGGCGCATTCTCGCCAGACGCCAGCGGATCGGGGCGGGCGAGGTGGATATCGTCGCGCGCAAGGGCCGCACCGTCGCCTTTGTCGAGGTAAAGTGGCGCGCCACTGCCAGAGCGCTGGATGAGGCTATCGACGCAAGGCGGTTGCGGCGCGTGGCGCGGGCGGCAGAGGCACTTGTGCCGCGGTTTGCCAAACCGGGCGATGATGTGCGGATCGACGTGATCCTCCTTGCGCCGGGCCACTGGCCACGCCACATGGCCAACGTCTGGCAGCCTTAGGTTAGCCCTTCGGTTCTGTCTGGATAAAGAAACACCGCTCATGCTGAGCTTGTCGAAGCATCAACCGCGACGGCCCAGCCAGCACCCTTCGACAAGCTCAGGGTGAGCGGGGTAAGTGTAAGTTCGTCGCGTCCAGAGGATTTTCGAGCCCATGACCCTTCGCGTTGCCGTCCAGATGGACCCGCTGCATTCGATCAATATCAACGGTGACAGCTCGTTCGCACTGATGCTGGCGGCGCAGGCGCGGGGGCATGAGCTTTATCACTACGATGTCGGCGCGCTCTCGCTTGACGAGAACGACCGGCTGACCGCGCGCGCCGTGCCGGTGACGGTGCAGCATGTGGCGGGCGATCACTACAAGGCGGGCGAGGCGCGGCGGCTGGACCTCGGGCGCGACATCGACGTCGTGCTGATGCGGCAGGATCCGCCGTTCCACATGGGCTATATCACCGCGACGCACCTGCTCGAGCGCATCGAGGGCGAGACGCTGGTGGTGAACAACCCGCGCAGCGTTAGGAATGCCCCCGAAAAGGTGATGGTGCTGGATTACCGGCGCTTCATGCCGCCGACGCTGGTGACGCGCTCGGTGGAGGAAGTGCGCGCGTTCCAGAAGCGGCACGGCGCGATTGTGGTGAAGCCGATCCACGGCAACGGCGGCAAGGCGATCTTCCGCGTTTCGGAAGAGGGCGAGAACCTCGGCGCGCTGCTGGAAGTGTTCAACCAGACCTGGCCCGAGCCGCATATGGTGCAGGCCTTCCTTCCCGAAGTGAGCGAAGGCGACAAGCGCATCGTGCTGGTGGACGGCGAAGTCGCGGGCGCGATCAACCGCAGGCCCGGCGAGGGCGAGTTCCGCTCAAACCTTGCGGTCGGCGGCTATGCCGAAAAGACCGCGCTGACGGCGGAGGAGCAGGAAATCTGCGCCGCGCTGGGGCCGGAACTCAAGCGGCTGGGGCTGATCTTCGTCGGCATCGATGTGATCGGCGGCAAGTGGCTGACCGAAATCAACGTGACTTCGCCGACAGGGATCGTGGCGATCGACCGGTTCAACGGGACCGATACTGCGGGTATGATCTGGGATGCGATCGAGGGGCGGGTTTAGGCAAAGCCCGAACTGCCGTTCTGCTCTCGGCAACTCGTCTTGCGGGGAATACGCCATGACCACCATCGGGCCAAGCAGCAGCGCCTATGTCTATCCGCAGAATCTTCAGCGGTATAACGAAGGCAGTGTCATCGCCACGGAAGAATTGATGCTGGAAAACAGGGAGGCTTGGGCGCAGGCGGTTGCGGATTCCTACAATCGATCAGACGACGGGAAGATTAATCCGAAAACCCGCGAAGAGGTTTTGCGGTTCTACGACGAATGTGACCAAATGGATTTGCGGATGGCGCAAAACGACGAGGCGTTTCTTGCCGGAAAAGGCGTGCCAGTTAACGGGACCACGATAGAGATGTATGAAAATGCCATTGCGCAGATGCGCGAGGCAAGAAGCACACCCTATAAGTTTCATTCCGGCCCAGTGGTGATCCATGCGATGAACGTCCCGTCCGTGGTCAATGCGCAGAAGGCCCTGACCGGCAGCGACCTCAAGGACCTCATGGTCTACGGCACATATCTGCGCAATGAAGTGGCTGCGGCGAGCAAGGTGCGGGCGGATGTCTCGTTCAAAGGCACCTGGGGCAAGGACCGCGTGACCAGCGACGTGAACGAATATGTGGGTTGGCTGATGCAGGCGGTTCAGCTGGCTTCGCGAAGTGGGGTTGCACCGGAGGGGGCTTGAGTTTCTGACCGATAGGTTTTTCTGCCGCGTCTTTACCCCTCCGACCCGCCTGCGGCGGGCCGCCTCCCCATTTGGGCTTCGCCAAAATGGGGAGGATCTTGCAGGAATGGTGCGATCTCTTCTGGTCCTCCCTGTTTTTGCGCAGCACAAACGGGGAGGTGGCATTGGCGTAGCCAATGACGGAGGGGTTTCTTGCCGAGGACGAAACAACCGCGCAACGTGGCCTTGGCGCGCAAGCTTCGCGGGGAGCCGAGTTTGCCGGAGACTTTGCTCTGGCGGCATTTGCGGCTCCAGCCGGATGAAGTGAAAATCCGGCGGCAGCATCCAGTTGGTGAGTGGGTGCTGGATTTCTATTGCGCCGCCGCGAAGGTCGCGTTCGAGATTGATGGCATTGCGCATGATATGGGTGACCGGCCTGTGCGGGACGAACGCCGGGATGAGGCGCTGAAAGCTCTCGGGCTCGAGGTAGTCAGGATACCGGCGGCGGATGTGCTGCGATCGCCGGATGACGTTGCGGAGGCGATTGTTCGCTTTTGCAAGCGTTGATGGCCCCTCCGTCAGCCCTTCGGGCTGCCACCTCCCCATTTGTGCTGCGCAAAAATGGGGAGGATCTAACGCTTAAGCCTGCTCGGAAAGCCACTGTTCCAGATACTTGATCGAATAGTCCCCGTCGAGGAAGTGGGGGTCGGTCAGCAGCTTCTGGTGGAGCGGGATCGAGGTCTTGACGCCGCCGATCACCATTTCCTCGAGCGCGCGCTTCAGGCGCATGATGCAGCCTTCGCGGGTGCGGCCCGAGACGATGAGCTTGGCGATCATCGAATCGTAGTAGGGCGGGATGCGGTAGCCGGCGTAGAGCCCGCTATCGACGCGCACGTGCATGCCGCCCGCGGCGTGGTAGCTGGTGACGAGGCCGGGCGAGGGGGTGAAGTTGAACGGGTCTTCCGCGTTGATGCGGCACTCGATCGCGTGGCCCTTGAACTCGATCTCTTCCTGGCGGACCGAGAGCGGCTTGCCATCGGCGATGCGGATCTGCTCGCGCACGAGGTCGACGCCGGTGATCGCCTCGGTGACCGGGTGTTCGACCTGGAGGCGGGTGTTCATCTCGATGAAGTAGAACTCGCCGTTTTCCCAGAGGAACTCGATCGTGCCCGCGCCGCGATAGCCCATGTCGGCCATCGCCTTGGAGACGATGCCGCCCATGCGGTCGCGCTCGGCGGCGGAGATGACGGGGCTGGGGGCTTCTTCCAGAACCTTCTGGTGGCGGCGCTGGAGCGAGCAATCGCGTTCGCCCAGATGGATGGCGTTGCCGTTGCCATCGCCGAAGATCTGGAATTCGATGTGGCGCGGGTTGCCGAGGTACTTCTCGATATAGACGGTGGCATCGCCGAACGCGGCCTTGGCTTCGCTGCCCGCCTGCTGGATCAGCGTTTCGAGTTCGTCCGGGCCGTTGCAGACCTTCATGCCGCGCCCGCCGCCGCCCGAAGCGGCCTTGATGATCACCGGATAGCCGGCGGCCTCGGCGATTTCCTTGGCTTCCTTGATATCGGAGACCGCGCCGTCCGAGCCCGGAACGAGCGGCAGGCCGAGCGCGCCGGCGGTGCGCTTCGCCTCGATCTTGTCGCCCATCGTGCGGATGTGTTCGGGCTTGGGGCCGATCCACGTGATGTCATGCGCCTCGACGATCTCGGCGAACTTGGCGTTCTCAGAGAGGAAGCCGTAGCCGGGGTGGATCGCGTCGGCATGGGTGATCTCGGCCGCGGAAATGATCGCGGCCATGTTGAGGTAGCTGTCCTTCGCCGCAGGCGGGCCGATGCAGACCGCGTGGTCGGCAAGGCGCACGTGCATGGCATCGGCATCGGCGGTGGAGTGCACCGCGACCGTCTCGATCCCCATTTCGTGCGCGGCGCGGTGGATGCGCAGCGCAATTTCGCCGCGGTTGGCGATCAGCAGTCGGGAAATGGCCATGGGAGGCGCGTCCTCAGGCGATGACGACGAGCGGCTGGTCGAATTCGACCGGCTGCGCGTTCTCGACCAGGATCGCGGTGATCTTGCCGCCGGTGGGCGCGGTGATCGGGTTCATCACCTTCATCGCCTCGACGATGAGCAGCGTGTCACCCGCCTTGACCGTGGAGCCCACCGAAATGAACGGCGCGGCGCCCGGTTCGGGGGTGAGATAGGCGGTGCCGACCATCGGCGAGCGCAGCGCGTTGGTGTGCGTTTCGGCAGCGGGAGCTTCAGCAGCAGCGGCAGGCGCGGCGGCGGGGGCCGGAGCCGGCGCTGCGACAGGCGCGGGGGCATATGTTGCCACCGGCGCGGCGGTGATCGTGCGGGCGACGCGGATCTTGCGCTTGCCGTCCTCGACTTCGATCTCGGTCAGTCCAGTATCGGAAAGGAGTTCGGCCAGTTCGCGCACGAGTGCGCTGTCGATGGCCATAGCCTTGTCGGCGTTTTGGGCGCTCTCGTCGCCGTGGTCATGCCCCATTTTATTGTCCTCGCGGGTGTGCCCAATCAAAGCGGGTTCCATGCCCGCCGCGCTTCGCAGTGGCAAGGAAAACCCGCAAGCGCGGCGTGGAAAAGCCCGATCTGGCCCCTTCGGGCTGAGGTCTCAAAGCTTGTGCGCGCCTTCGAGCGCGAGGAGGTAGCTGAGAGGGCCGAAGCCCGCGATTGTCGCCTTGGCGGCCATGCCGACATAGGACTTGTGGCGGAACGCCTCGCGCGTGTGCGGGTTGGAAAGGTGGACCTCGATCACCGGCGTGCGGATCGCCTTGATCGCATCATGGAGCGCGATGCTGGTGTGCGTGAAGGCGCCGGCATTGAGCAACACGGCCTTGGCACCTGTGGCCTGCGCTTCGTGAAGCCAATCAATAAGATGACCCTCGTGGTTCGACTGCCTGAGATCGATCTCGAGCCCGAGTTCGCGCGCTCGGTCCTCCAGCATCCCGGCAATATCGTCGAGCGTGGCCGAGCCGTAGATCTCCGGCTCGCGCGTGCCGAGCAGGTTGAGATTGGGGCCGTTGAGGACAAACACGGTCTGGGGCATGGCGGGCTCCGCGAAGGCAAGAACGCTTGTTCCAGCCCTGATAGAGCGTGGGCCTGCCTGCGCAAGCCCGCGCGAATTCAACCCTTGCCGTTGTCCGCCATGGGCGGCGGTGCTCCGGGCTCACCGCCATCATCAATAGACGCATTGGGGTCTTCGCCGTCCGGACTGTCGTTGGTCTGCACCACCGGTTCGGGCTGCGAGATCGCCGGCGGCTGGTTGGTTGCAGCAAGCGATTCGGCAGCCTTGGCCTTCTTTTCTGCCGCCTCGGCTTTCGCTTCGACAGCGGTCATGCGCTCTTCGAGCGCGCTCACGCGGTCTTCGCAGCCGCCGAGCAGGACCGACAGCACCGCAGCGGCGCTGACGAGGGCAAGGCGGCGAACTGCGGGCCGATGGGCAGGGTTGTGGCGGTGTGCGTCCATGTTGCGGATCGTCTTAGCAGGCAAAGGTTACCCTAAACTAACCAAGCGGGTGCTTTTTAGTGATCCGTGCCCCGCGCTTTGCCATACTGCCGCGCGGCGGTGTAGCCGAGGTAGGCGGCGCCGAAGAGCGCGTATAGTGGCTCAGGCAGGCCGGTGAAGTAGGCCGTGATCGCCTCGGTCATCGAGCGGGCGGCGGCGGGGCGCACTGCGGCGAGCAAGCCGAGCGGGATCGCCCAGAGGATCATCGCGTACATCACGTAGAGGAAAGTCGGGCGTGCCAGCGCGACATAGCGGCGCAGCGCAGTAGTAGCGGCCATAAGCGTCCTTTCGGGGTTTGAGGGACGCTGGACCAGATAGCGGCAAGGATCGCTGTAGGAAAATGGTTTGGCAGCATGGGGTGCAGCCGCAGTCGGGCCCCAAGCGATAAATCGCGACCCCCTGTCCGGTTTATGGCAATGGACGTGCTGCACTGCGGTCAATAGGGCAGTGGCCATGCTGTCACGCTGGTGTAAACAAGCGCGGCAGGACAGGTCAGGGGCAGACATTTGGTCGAGGTTTTCCGGCGGATTTCCTTTGGACGCGGCTTGCTGGCGCTGAGCGCGCTGGTCTCCGCCTCGTGCCTTTACGCCGCTGCCGACGATCCGGTCACGACGACCTCCGTTCCCGAATCCGGGCCTTCGCTGGGCGAGCGGCGGGCCGCGCTGGTCGAGCCGATGCTGGCGGACTATTGCTCGCGCTGCCACAACGATTTTGATCATGTCGCGGGGCTTTCGGTCGAGGGGCTGAAGGCGAGCGACGTCGCGGAAGGCCGCAATGCCGAGGCGTGGGAGAAGATCCTCCGCCGGGTGGCAGCGGGCGAGATGCCGCCGCATTCGAAGAAGCAGCCCGATCCCGCCTTGCGCGCCGATTTCGTTTCGTGGCTCGATGAGGGCCGCGCGCAGTATGTCATGGCGCATCCAGACCCGGGCGCTGCACCGGTGCGGCGCCTGAACCGGCGCGAATATGCCAATGCGGTGCGCGATCTGCTCGGCGTAGAAGGTGATTTCGCGGCCGCGCTGCCGCCGGACAATTCGGGCTTCGGCTTCGACAATATCGCTGATGTGCTGAGCGTCTCGCCCACCTTGATGGAGCGCTATGTCGCGGTGGCGGGTAAGGCCGCGCGGCTGGCGACGGGGCTGGTACCGAAGCGCGATTTCGTGACGACCTGGCAAGTGGCCAAGGACGGCTCGGTGATGAACTCGGGCATTCCGGCGTTCAACGAGCGGGCGGGCACGGACCTGCCGCTGGGTTCGCGCGGCGGTACGGCAGTGCGTTACACCGCACGGTGGGACGGGGCCTATGACGTCGCTGTCTGGCTCAATTCCAACACCAACAATGAAAGCGATCGCCTGCCGGAGGATCGCTACGCGCTGCGGGTGCCGCTGAAGGCGGGGGTGCACAGCGTGGCCGTCTCGTTCCGGCGGCAGACCTGGCCGGACGAGGCGGTGCAGACTGTTCGCAACACCACCGATTATGTGCCGCTCCCGCTCGAGAAGCCCGTGGACCTGCCGCTTGATGTGTGGGTGGACGGCCAGCGTGCGGGGACGATGACGGTGCCTTCGTTCCGCGTCCATCCGCGCTATTCGCAGCACAATTTTCCGCGCGACGTGCTCCAGCTCGATGTGGCGGGGCCGTTCGATGCGGGCGGGAATGCGGACCTTGCGAGCCGCAAGGCGGTCTTCGTGTGCCATCCGAAGCGTACGGTCGAGGAAGCGCCCTGCGCCAAGCGCATCCTTGGCGGCCTTGCCAGGCGGGCTTGGCGCGGGCCGGTCAGCGAGGCGGAACTGGCGCCGCTGCTCGAGATCTATGCCGACGAGCGCGCTGCGGGCGGGTTCGAGAGCGGCGTCGAGGCGGGGATCGAGGCGCTGCTGGTCTCGCCGCGCTTCCTGTTTGCTGTGGAAACGCCGGCGGCCGGGCCTGCAGGCAGCGTGGCGCGGCTATCGGACTACGATCTTGCGACGCGCCTCTCGCTATTCCTGTGGAGTTCGATCCCCGATGACCGGCTGCTAGCACTGGCCGGGCAGGGCAAGCTGCATCTGCCGGTGGTGCTCGCTGCTGAAATCGCGCGCATGCTAGCCGACAAGCGCGCCGAAGCGCTGACCGAGAACTTTGCCGGGCAGTGGCTCTATCTGCGCAATTTGGACCAGCAGCGGCCGGACATCACCGAGTTTCCGCAGTTCGATGTGCCCCTGCGCAGTGCGATGGCGACCGAGACGCGGATGTTCTTCAGCCATGTGCTCTCGGCCAACCGTCCGGTGACCGACTTCATCCGCGCCGACTATACCTTCCTCAACGAGCGGCTGGCCCGGCACTACGGGATAGACGGAGTGCGCGGTCCCGCCTTTCGCAAGGTCGCGCTCGGCGCTGATCTGCCGCGCGGCGGATTGCTGGGGCAGGCGAGCATCCTCACCGTCACCAGCTATGGCAACCGCACCTCGGTGGTGAAGCGCGGCAAGTGGATCCTCGACAATATGCTCGCCTCGCCGTCGCCACCGCCGCCAGCCGATGTGCCAGCGCTCAAGGCCGAGCATGACGGAAAGAAGCTCACCGCGCGCGAGCAGCTCGAATTGCACCGCGCCAACCCGGCCTGCGCTTCGTGCCACCAGCGCATGGATCCCTTGGGCTTTGCGCTGGAAAACTTCGACGCGGTCGGCGCATGGCGGACGCAGGATGCCGGGCAGGTGATCGATGCGGGCGCTGTGCTGGCGGACGGGACCGCGTTCAAGGGCTTTGCCGGGCTGCAGCAGATACTTCTCGACCGGCGCGAGGAGTTTGCGCGCGCCTTCACCGAGCGGCTGATGACTTATGCGCTTGGGCGCGGGCTGGGGCCGCAGGACATGCCGGCGGTGCGTGTCATCGCGCGCGATGCGGCAAAGGATGATTGGCGGGTGCAGACGATCATCAAGGGCATCGTGATGAGCCCCGGCTTCACCTTGCGCCGGGTGCCCGCGCCGCCCACGGCCGTTGCACTCGCCGCCAGCGGATGGAGACCGCACCGATGATCGTGAAGCGTCCCGCCCTCAGTCGCCGCACCGTGCTGCGCGGGCTAGGCACCACGCTGGCGCTACCGTTTCTGGAAGCAATGATCCCGGCGGCCCGTGCGGCAGACGCAGGTACGCGGCCCAAACGGCTTTCGGTGTTCTACACGCCCAACGGCATGACGATGGACGCCTATCGCCCGGCCACGACGGGTGCGGACTATGTCCTGCCGCCCACCCTTGCGCCGCTGGAGCCATTCCGCAGCGATATGGTGGTGGTGAGCGGGCTGGGGCATCCGCAGGCGGCGGCATTCGGGGACCGGCCGGCGGGGCACGGCCGCTCCTGCCCGGCGTTCCTGACCGGTGCGCATGCCCGGCAGACCGAGGGGCCGGACATTCGCTGCGGGGTGTCGATGGATCAGGTGTTCGCGGCGCATCTGGGCGAGACGACAACGATCCCTTCGCTCGAGCTGGGCATCGATCAGGCGAGCCTGCTGGGCAGCTGCGACATCAACTATTCGTGCGCCTATACCAACGGCATCTCGTGGTTGACGCCGACCGTGCCGCTGCCCGTCATGGCAAACCCGCGCGATGTTTTCGAGCGGCTGTTCGGCGACGGCGAGGCGCTCGATCCTGCCAGCCGGCTGGCCCAGGCACGGCGGCAGGCCTCGATCCTCGACTACGTGCGCAAGGACGCGGCGCGGCTTTCGCAGGCGCTCGGTGCGGAGGACAAGCGCAAGCTCGACGAGTACCTCGATGCGACCCGCGCGATCGAAAAGCGTATCCAGCGAGCGGCGACGGGGCCGCAGGCGGAAGCGGGCAGCTTTGCGCAGCCTGCGGGCATTCCGGCAGACTTTGCCGAGCACGTGCGGCTGATGATCGATTTGCAGGTCCTCGCGATGCAGGCTGACCTGACGCGTGTGGCCACCTTCATGCTCGGGCGCGAAATCTCGAACCGGACTTATCCCGAGATCGGCGTGCCGGATTCGCACCATATGCTCAGCCACCACGGCAAGAACGCCGACAAGATGGCCAAGCTGGCGGTGATCAACCGCTACCACATGGAATTCTTCGCCTATGCGCTGAAGCGGCTGAAGGAGACGCGCGACGGGGCGGGATCGCTGCTCGATACGACGCTGGTGATCCGCGGCAGCGCGTTCGGCGATTCCAACGAGCATGATTTCATGGACTTGCCGGTGATCGTCGCGGGCGGGCTGGTGAAAGGCGGACGACATCTTGCGGTCGACAAGGGCACGTCGATGTCGAACCTGCTGTTGGCGGGGCTCAACCTGCTCGATGTGCCCGCCACGAAGTTTGGCGACAGCACCGGGCCTCTGGCGGGGCTGGCCAGTGCGTAAGCTGGCGACGCTGCTGCTGGCATTTATGCCGCTGCCTGCCTTGGCACACGGCGTCGAGGATGTCGCTCGCGCGATTGCGGAAGATGATCCCGTGGCATTGGCGGCGGCGCTGGCGCATGGTGCGAGTGCCAATGCCGCGTTTGAATATGGCGAGACCCCGCTGGCCCGCGCGGTCGAGACGCAGGACCCGGCGCTGGTGGACGTCCTGCTCAAGGCGCGCGCCCAGACCGACCGGGCCGATACCTTGGGCGTGACGCCGTTGCTGCTGGCCTGCGAGCGCGGCAACAGCGCAATCGTGGCGGCGTTGGTCGCGGCGGGCGCGCCCGTCGATCAGTCCAATGCCGATGCGGTGACGCCGCTCGCCATGTGCGCGCGGTTTTCCGATGCGGACGCGCTGCGGGCGCTGATGGCGCGCGGCGCGGCGGTCGAGAGCGTGGATGTGCGCGGGCAGACGCCGCTGATGTGGGCGGCCTCGGCCGGGCGGCTCGATGCGGTATCGACGCTGCTCGCGGCAGGGGCGCAAGTGAACCGCGCGACGCCGAACGTGTTCACGCCGCTGTTCTTCGCATTGGCGAGCGGGAAAGCCGAAGTCGCCTCGGCACTGATCGCGGCTGGGGCGGACGTCAGGCATCGCGGGCCGGAGAACACCAGCGCGCTGCAGATGGCGCTTTATCAGAAGAACTGGGCGGCGGCCGAGGAACTCGTGCGGCTCGGCGGCGGCGATGTTGCCGAACTCGACCGCGAAGGACGGCGGCCCTTGCATGTGGCGGCGGCAGCGGGCCAAGGTGCGCTGGTGGCGGCGCTGCTGGAGCGCGGGGCGGAAGTCGATGCGCTGTCCGGTCCCTCGAAGATCACCTGGGTGACCGAGGCCAATTTCGGCTTGCCGCCACCACCGGTCCAGCCGACGACCGCGCTGATGGCAGCCGCCAAGGCCGGGCAGGCCGATGTGATGTGGCAACTGGTACGCGCCGGGGCCAATGAGCACTTTGTCGATGGAGCGGGGGTAAACCTCGTGCTGGCGGCCGCGCAGGGGCGCAATGCGGCGGCACTGGGCCTCGCCATCGAACTGGCCGGCGATGCCAATGTGGCAGACAAGGACAAGACCACCGCGCTCCACATGCTGGCGGGTGGTCCCTACTTCGCCGAGCTTCCGGCGATGCTGCGCGTGCTCGCCTCGCACGGGGCCAAGGCGGACCTGCCCAACGCCAAGGGCAAGACCGCGCTGCAGATCCTCGCCGACGGGCTTGCCACAGTGCAGGCCGCATTCCATGAAGTCTATCCGGACAAGACTCCTGCCAACCTCGCGCTCTCGCACTGAAGAAGGACCGCAGCCGATGACCCGAGCGAAACCGATGCTCCTGACCGCCCTTGCCGCCGCGTTGGTCGCCGGCAGCGCGATTGCCAGCGCCGCTTCGCCTGCCGAGACAATCGCGACGCGGCAGG
>NZ_LJHZ01000113.1:0-3964 GCF_001296055.1 Novosphingobium sp. AAP93 | reverse complement strand
CGCCGCGACCGAGAAGGCCGAACCCGGATTGCCCAGATTGCCGCCGCCGCTGATCGACGTGCCGTTGAGCTGCCACGAGGCCAGCAATCCGCTCTGGCTGCGGAACAGCACATCCCCGCGCCCGTCGCCGTTGAAATCGCTGCGCTGGCTTCTGACAGCCTCAGCCACATCCGTCACTGTCACCGCGATCGCTTGTGTATCGGACAGCGTGCCGTCGCTGGCGCTGACAATCACGTCGTAGACATTGTTCGCGCCAACATCGCCCGGCAACTCAAAGTTCGGTGCAGATCGGAACGAGAGCGTGCCGGTCGTGGCGTTGATCTGGAACCGAGCCGCATCCGCCCCCCCACTGATCGCATAACTGAGCGTCGTGCCAGCGTCAGGGTCTGCCGCGCTCACAGTCGCCACTGCCGTTGTGTTCTCAGCAATCGAGCGCGCTGCCGTGGCCCCGCCGCCATCGCTGATGATCATCGGCGCCTCGTTCGCGTTCGTGACCGTCACCGCAATGGCCTGGGTGTCATCGAGCGTCCCGTCGCGTGCACGCACAATCACTTCATATACGTTGTTTCCATCTGCATCGGTGGGGGCTTCAAAGTCTGGTGCAGTGACAAACGTGAGCGCTCCGGTAAGGAAATCTACTTGAAATTTTCGCGCGTCTGCGCCGCCTTCGATAGAGTAAATTACCGTAGTGCCCGCATCGGGATCTATGCCCTGTACAGTGGTCACCCCAGTAGCGTTTTCCGCGAGCACGCGCGTGGCCGTCGCCCCGCCACCATTGCTGGTGATGATCGGCGCTTCGTTGGTATCGGTTACCGTCACCGATATGGCCTGAGTGTCGGTGAGCGTACCGTCGCTCGCACGAACGATGACATCATAGACGTTATCGGCACCAACATCGGTCGGGATCTCGAAGTTCGGTGCAGATCGGAACGAGAGCGCGCCGGTCGTGGCGTTGATTTGGAACCGAGCCGCATCAGCGCCACCGCTGATCGCATAAGTCAGTGTGGTCCCGGCATCCACATCGTTAGCCAGCACGGCTGTCACCGCCGAGGTGTTTTCAGAGATCATCAAGACCGCTGCTGCACCGCCTCCATCCGAAGTTATCTCCGGCGCGCTATTCTGGCTGGTCACGCTAAAGACTTGCGCTTTGATGCTCCCGCTGCTGGCGTCACCCAAGGTACCACTGCTGTCCAGCCAGGTGATCACGACATCGCCCGATGCAAGTTCGGTGATCTCCGGGACCATTTGGAAAGATGCCGTCTGGGAGTTAACCAGAAATTCTGCGCCTTGCTTTACGCCGTTTGCATTGAAAACTTGCGCTTTGATGCTGGTCTGGCGGCTGTCACCGAGCGTGCCGCTAAAGTCATGCCAAGTGACCACGAAACCACCATTCGCAAGGCCTTTGATCGCAGGAAAGGCTTGGTCGTCCGCCGTCTGGCTATTGACCAGAAACTCTCCGTTCACTTTGCGACCACTAGCATCGAATATCTGCGCTCGGATGCTTCCTGAGCTAAAATCATCCAATGAACGGCTAAGATCGTACCAAGTGATGACAAAGCCGCCATTGGCGAGTCCGGTGATCGTGGAGTTGCTTTGCGTTGAGTTGGTCGTCGTATTGACTAGAAATTCGCCGGATAACTTGTTCCCGTCCGAGTCAAAAATCTGCGCTATCACATTATAGTCTGAAACAGAACCAAGATCTCCGCTGTTGTCAGACCAACTTACTACGAAGCCGCCGTTGGAGATCGCAGCGATTGTCGGCGAGGCTTGGGTGTTTTCTGTCTGGGTATTGATCAGAAACTCGCTGCCCTGCTTCGTGCCATTGGCATTGAACAACTGCGCTTTCACGCTCCATGTACTTGCGTCCCCTAGCGTGCCACTCGAATCTTCCCACGTGACGACAAACCGGCCATTCGCCAGCCCGGTGACGGTTGGTCGCCGCTGGAAGGATTCGGTCTGGCTGTTGACCAAGAATTCTTCGCCCACTTTGCTGCCGCCGGCATCAAACACTTGCCCTTTGATACTGGTCTGGCTGCTGTCCCCCAGCGTGCCGCTAACATCCTGCCAAGTGATGATGAAACCGCCATTCACCAACCCGGCGATCGATGTGTGCGTCTGGTTGTCCGCCGTCTGGCTATTCACCAGAAACTCGACGCCTGACTTGCTGCCGTTTGCATTGAAGACTTGCGCCTTGATGCTGGTGCCGCTGCTATCGCCCAGAGTTCCGCTGGAATCGACCCATGTGACCACAAAGCTGCCGTTCACAAGCCCAGTGATAGAGGGAGTAGTTTGATCGTTCGCAGTCTGCGTATTGACCAAAAACTCGTCGCCTTTTTTGACGACTTCAATCTTGATGTCAGAAACTGTTATCGCGATAGCCTGCGAGTCGGTCAGCGCACCATCGCTGACGCGGACGATTACATCGTAGATATTGTTGCCGCCCACATCGGTCGGGGCTTCAAAGTCTGGCCTGCTGATAAACGACAGTTCGCCGGTCGAAGCGTCGATCTGAAACCGTGTTGCATCTGCCCCGCCGCTGATCGCATAGGTCAGCGGGAAATTGACCGCATCATCGGCCTGCACTGTGGTCACCGCGGTGGTGTTTTCAAGGACCGACAAGGCTGCAACCGCACCACCCCCATCTGAAGTGATGACGGGTGCATTGGCTTGGTTGCTCAAGGTGAAGACTTGCGCTTTGATATTGGTATAGCCAGCGTCAAGCCATGATACGGCAAAGCCGCCGTTCGCAAGGCCAGTGATCGTGGGCGTTTGCTGAGTGTAGGCTGACGCGGTGTTAACCAGAAACTCGCTGCCCTGTTTGACTCCGTTTTCGTCAAATACTTGCGCCTTGATGGCCCACGGGAATGTATCTAGCCAAGAACTATTCCATGGGATTGCAGCCCGGTCTTGCCAGGAGATAACAAAGCCGCCGTTACCCAGATCCGCAATCGCCGGATATGCTTGATCGCCCTCAGTTTTAGTATTGACGAGAAATGCGCGGCCAATCTTGCTGCCACTAGCATCGAACAATTGCGCATTGATGCTGATGCCGCTGTTGTCACCAAGACCGGTGCCATTATCATGCCAGGTGACGACAAATTTTCCATTGGATAGCTCCGTAATGCTTGGAGCATAAGAACCAGCGCGGGGCCCATCCTCAGTCACAGAGAATTCGACGCCCCGCCTTGCACCGTTTGCATCGAACAGCTGTGCTTTTATGCTTCCGTCAGACTCGTCGTTCCACGAGATCATGAAGCCACCGTTTGACAGGCTGGCGATAGCCGGGTCTCTTTGAGACGGAGCCGTGGTCGCATTGACAAGGAACTCGTCTCCTTGTTTGCTACCACTCGCATCGAACACCTGCGCCTTGATGCTGGTGACGCCAGCGCCACTCTGCATGTCGCCGCTATCTTCCCAAGCGATAACAAAGCCGTTATTGGCAAGGCCTGCGATCGTTGGGTTCAACTGGCCGCCAAGTGTCTGAGTATTGACCAGAAACTCAGATCCTATTGCAGTCCCGTCTGCGCCAAACATTTGCGCCTTGATGCTGGCGCCTGCGCTGTCGCCCAGCGTGCCGCTATCGTCACTCCAAGTGACCACGAATCCGCCGTTCGCCAGGCCGATGATGGTGGGATTTTGTTGATCGTTGGCGGTCTGCGTGTTGACCAGAAACTCGGCCCCAACCTTTGCTCCAGTGGCCGTGAAAATCTGCGCTTTGATGCTGGTGCCCTGGACGTCACCCAACGTGCCGCTGCCGTCCTGCCACGTGACCACGAAGCGACCGTTTGCAAGGCTTGTGATCGTCGGCTTTTGCTGAAAGCCCAACGTCTGTGTGTTGACAAGGAACTCGCTGCCAAGTTTGACGACGTTCACAATCAGGTCCCGCTTTTTATTGCTACTATGTGGCTTGGTGTTGATTGCCACTGAGAAGTGACCCGGGAGGGGCCGTAATTTCCACTGAGAT
>NZ_LJHZ01000112.1:0-6466 GCF_001296055.1 Novosphingobium sp. AAP93 | reverse complement strand
CCTGACGATGACCCAAGGCCACCGCCGAAATTACACCACGTTGACGGACGCGACCTCAAACGAACATGCCGTCAGACAGGTGCGCAGGGCCTCTAGCCTGTTCATCACAGGGCATTGACATTACGCCCCACGGCACGGGAACGGAGCCTGACGCATGAACACGACGAAGCTTGGTACGCTGGACCAGATGGTTGCCGATTATTCGCTGGTGACCAATGGCTATTCCGGCAAGGCGCCCAACAACCCCTACCCTCTCTTCGCGGAGAAGCGGGCCAAATGCCCGGTCATGCATGGCGATCTGCTGATCGAGAACCAGGTCCCGAGCATGGCGGACTATATGATGTCCGGCCGCCCGGTGATGACGCTGTTCCGCTACAAGGACATCCATAGCGTCCTGATGAACCCCAAAGACTGGCTCAGCTATATTGTTGGTGACGGCTTTGGCGCCGCCGTGGACAACATGTTGCTGACGGCCATGGACGGCGAGGCGCACGACAAATTCCGCGCCACGCTGCAAAAGCCGTTTATGCGCGGCGAGATCCGCAAGCTGGTCGACACGATGATCCGCCCGGTGGTGATGAATGAATTCATCGCCAAGCTGCGGCCGCTCGGCAAGGCAGACCTGGTGCGCGAACTGGCGCTGCCCTTCCCGATCCGGGCGATGTACGCCTATTTCGGCTTTCCCCACGATGAGGACTTGCTGTCCAACCTCGCAAGCTGGGCGATCCAGGTCGTCGCAGCGCCGCAGGCCGATCCGCAACTGGCCGCGATCACCGTGCCGCAGTCGATGGTCGCCGGCCAATCGATGTACGATACGCTGCTGCCGATCGTGCAGGCCTATCGCGCCCGCGGCGAGATGCGCGCCGATATCCTGGGCCACATGATGCAGGTGGAGCACGAGGGCAATCGCTTCACGGACGACGAGATCACGCTGTTCATTCGCATGCTGCTGCTGGCGGCGGGCGAAACCACCACCCGCAGTTTTGCCAACATGATGGTGCAACTTCTGGAAAACCCCGAGGTGCTGGAAGAGGTGCGCGCCGATCGCACCTTGATCTCCAAGGCGGTGATCGAAACCATGCGCCGCGACCCCACAGCCGGGGCCGTGGCCCGAATCGCCGCGCGCGACATGGAGATCGACGGGGTGACCATTCCCCAGGGAACTGCGGTGCTGCTGTCTATCGCCTCGGCCAACCGTGATCCGGAAACCTATGAGGACCCCGACCGGCTCTGGCTGAAGCGCCCGATGCGCCCGCTGCTCAGCTTCGGCTTCGGCCCACATATGTGCATGGGCATGCACATGGCGATCGCGGAGATGGAGGTGGCGCTCGATGCCATACTCGATCTGCCCAACCTGCGGTTCGACCCGGCTTATCCGCACCCGGAAATACGCGGACTGAACATGCGGGGCCCGGATGCCCTCCACGTGCTGTGGGATTGAACGGCCCACACCATTGGACAGATCTGCCGGGCTACCGTCCCGAAGGTAGGTGAAGCCGGCGCTGGACCGGCCGCACCATGAGCCATCGTCCGCAGCCTCGATCCGGGGTAGCGGCTGGCCGGGAGATCGCCGTGTTCAAGCCTCAGGGTGCCACCCCGCGCGACCATGACACGCATGAAGCGGATGTCGCGCAGCTGACGGCCTATCTCGAGACCGAGCTCGGCTGCTCGCAGGTCGTCTTGCACAAGGAAAGGCGCTGGCGGCCGGTCTGGCGGGCCACGATGGTGCGCAATGGCAAGCCGGCGGAGATGCTCCTCAAGGGCGAACGGACCTGGCTCACGCATCCCTATCCGCTCAGCTATGAGCGCGACATGCAGCACACCCTGCATCAGAACGGCGTTCCGATCCCGGCCATCCTGGGTTTATGTCCGGAACCTGTGGCGATCGTGATGGAGTGGGTGCGCGGCGGGCGCGATCCCGGGCTGATCCAGCAGGCGATCGAACAAGGCTCGAATATGACCGAGGACCGTTGGCAGGCCTCGCTCCGCTACATGGAAATTCTCGCCCGGATGCATGCCATCCCGCCCGAAAAGTTCGCTGCGGCCGGCGCGATCATGCCGGCGGATGACCGGGCGATCGCGCTCGGGCATTTCGAGCTGTTCCACGCCATGACTGCCATGAGCGGGATCAGCGATCCTTTCATTCACTTCTTTTCGGGCTGGCTGCGGCGCAACTATCCCAAGGGGCTGTCCCGCGTCTCATTCCTGACTGGAGACTGCGGCCAGTTCCTGTCGGACGGGCCGGAAGTGACCTGCATCCTCGATGTCGAGATCGGCCATCTGGGTGATCCGATGCGTGACCTGGCCTGCTATCGCGGCCGGCACCCGATCGAGAACATGGGCGACGTGCCCGCCCTGTTCCGCCACTATGAGCAGGCGTCGGGCCAGCCGCTCGACTACGATGCGATCGCGTTCCACACCGTCGCCTTTCTCGGCGAGGCCTATTACGGCCCGCTGTTCGGCCTGCACGACATGGGCCGCGGCGGCGATTGGGTGGAAAGCATTGTCCAGGTCGCGGTCATCGGCCGGCGCGCGGTCGAAGCGCTGGCCGAAATCATCGGGCTGGAACTGGACAACATGGCCCTGCCCCCGCCGGAATCTACCCCCTTCGAAGACCTGGCGCTGGGCAAGCTGATCGCTGAACTGGGCCGCATTCCGGCCAGCGACGGCTTGCCCGATTGGCAGCGCAATGTGCTCACTTCGATCCCGCACTATCTGCGCAATCGCGGACACTATCGCCATTGGTGCGAAACGGCTGACCTGGCCGAGACCAACGCCTTGACGGGCGGGACCGCCCGCACTCTCGCAGAGGGTGACGAAGCACTGGTCCGTCTGATCGGCACGGACGATCCCGGGCTGGATGCGGCACTTACCCGGCTGTTCCATCGCCGTTTTCTTCGCCAATGCCTGATTATTGCCGGACCAGATCCCGCCCTGGCCCATATCGCCCTGGCAAAGATGGAGCCGATTCTCGATCAGGCTGGCCGGACCTGAAGCTGGTCAAAGCGTCTTGATGATCGCCGAGAAGTCCGCCCCGCCCTGCCCTGCGGCGGCAAAGGCCGCGTAGAGCTCCTCGGCCCTGGTCCCCATCGGCACCTGGGCCCCAACCTGCGCCGCTGCGGCGAGTGCCAGCTTGAGGTCTTTCAGCATCAGCGCGGTGGCAAACCCGCCCTGGTAGTCGTTGTCAGCCGGGCTGGCCGGACCGACCCCGGGCACCGGGCAATAGCTGGTCATCGACCACGACTGACCCGAGGCCTGGCTCGAAATGTCGTAGAAGGTCTGGAGATCAAGCCCCAGCTTCTCGGCCAGGGCAAAGGCTTCGCAGGTGGCGACCATGGTCGCGCCCAGGATCATGTTGTTGCAGATCTTCGCCGCCTGACCGGCACCGGTATCGCCCGCGTGGATGACGGCCTTGCCCATTGCCGACAGCACAGGTTCCGCCCGGACGAAGGCTTCGGCCGAGCCGCCAACCATGAAGGTCAGCGTGCCCGCGTTGGCCGCAGCAATGCCCCCCGAGACTGGCGCATCGACCATCGCATAGCCGGCAGCAGCTGCGTCGCTGGCCACACTGCGCGCGGATTCGACATCGATGGTCGAGCAATCGAGCAGCAAGGCCGTCTGCGGTGCGTGGCCGATCACATCGGCCTCGAAAACGCTCTTCACGATCGCCCCGTTGGGTAGCATCGAGACCACGGCGTCCGCGCCCTGCACCGCGTCCCGGATCGACGTATGGGTGGCACAGCCGTTCTCGCCCGCCCGGGCCAACGCCTCAGCGCTCAGATCAAACGCATGAACCTCATGCCCCGCCCGAACGAGGTTCGCGGCCATGCCGCCGCCCATATTGCCGAGGCCGATGAAAGCGATCTTCATTGCGTTCTACTCCCAATTGCGGTCACAGCGGGCGCCATTCCTCATCAGGTGGCAGCGCCGCGAAGATGCTGTCGATCAGATCGTGAGACACCGCCTCCGGCGTCGCCGGATCCCAGCGCGGCGCGTTGTCCTTGTCGACGATCACGGCCCTCACCCCTTCGGCAAAGTCTGGCATGGTCAGGACCCGCGACACGATCCGGTATTCCATCGCCATGTTCGCGGCAAAGTCAGCGCACAGCAGGCCATCGTGCAGCTGGCGCAAGGCAACCTTGCAGGCCTGCGGACTTTTGGCCCGGACCAGTGCCAGCTCACGGGTTGCCCATTCGCTATCGTCGGCGGTCAGACTGTCGAGGATAGTTTCGAGCCGATCAGAGGCGAAATGGCGCACTATCCGAGCGGCATGTTCGGCGATGCGCGCGACCGGCGGCGTTATCGCCAGCGCGGCCAGCACCTCCGCAGCAGCATACCCGCGGGCCAGCCTGGCTTTGGCCTCGCTCAGCACGTCGCTCGGCAGGTAATGCGTCGCCAGACCCGCCCAATGGCAGTCGGCTCCGTCGAAGCGGGCCCCGGTCAGCGCCAGAAACTGGCCAATGCGCCCGGGCAAGCGGGACAGGTACCACCCTCCCCCCACATCGGGGAAAAGCCCGATCCCGGTTTCGGGCATGGCAAAGCGCGTGTTCTCGGTGGCAACATGGAAACGGGCGGGCTGGCAGATGCCCACACCTCCACCCATGGTTATCCCGTCCATGAAGGCCACCACCGGTTTAGGGTAGGCGAAGATCAGATGGTTGAGCTGATACTCTTCATAGAAGAACACCCGGCCGGTCTGCCCGTGATCATTCAGCACCGAATGGCGCAGCAGGTTGATGTCACCGCCTGAGCAAAACCCGCGGCCCTCGGCGTGATCGATCACCACGGTCTTGACCTCCGGATCGTCGCGCCAGGCGAGCAGCGCAGCCGTCATCGCCCGCACCATTGGCAAGGTGAGTGCATGGATCGCCTGAGGCCGGTTGAGCGACAGCGTGCCGAGCTCGCCGTTCCGCGCAATGATCAGCTCTTCGGTCATTGGCGCAACAAGTCCCGGCCGATGATCATCCGCATGACCTGATTGGTCCCTTCCAGGATCGAGTGAACGCGCAGGTCGCGCCAGAACCGTTCAATGGGATAGTCCTTCAGATAGCCGTAGCCACCGAACAGCTGGAGCGCCTGGTTGACCACCTCGCTGCCGGAGTCGGTCGCAAGCCGCTTGGCCATGGCCGAGAACCGCGACTTGTCGGGCTCGTTGGCGCTCGCTTTGCAGGCAGCGAGGTAGAGCAGCGCCCGCGCAGCTTCCAGGTCGGTGGCCATGTCCGCCAGCGTGAACTGGGTGTTCTGGAACTCGGCAATCGCCTGGCCGAACTGCTGGCGCTCGCGGGTGTAACCGATCGCTTCATCAAGGCACCGCTGTGCACCGCCCAGCGAACAGGCCCCGATGTTGAGCCGGCCGCCATCGAGGCCGGCCATGGCGATGCGGAAGCCTTCGCCCTCGGCGCCGACCCGATTGGCCACAGGCACCCGGCAGTCCTCGAAGATCACCTGCGCGGTCGGGCTGGCGTTCCAGCCCAGCTTCCGCTCCTGGGCGCCGAACGAGAGACCCGGGGTCCCGTTCTCCACAACGATGCAGGATATGCCGCGTGATTTGTCGTCGCTGGTGCGGACCATGCAGACGTAGACGTCGTTATACCCGGCGCCGGAAATGAACTGCTTGGTGCCGTTCAGAACATAGTGATCGCCATCACGCCGCGCCAAGGTCTTGAGCGCCGCCGCATCCGAACCCGACCCGGGTTCGGTCAGGCAATAGCTGGCGATCCGATCCATCGTGACCAGGTCGGGCAGAAACCGGGCCTTGAGCTCGGCGCTGCCAAAGCAGTCGATCATCCAGCCCGCCATGTTGTGGATCGAGATGAAGGCACTCGTGGTAGGGCAACCATAGGCCATGGCCTCGATGATCAGCGCCGATTCGAGCCGGCCCAGCCCGATCCCGCCATTCTCTTCGGACACGTAGATCGCCCCGAAGCCAAGCTCGCCCGCGGCCTTCCAGACCTCCACCGGAAAGTTGTGCTCCTCGTCCCACTGCGCTGCGAAGGGGGTGATCCGGTCCGCGGTGAACTTGCGGGCCAGGTCCTGGATCGCCAGCTGATCGTCCGTCAGGGAGAATTGCCCGGTCATGACGTCAGCCAATGGTGCGGCAAGTCGCTGCCACAAGGCCTGATGCGGCAGCAAAATGGTCAATCTGGCGCATCGCAGGCTCCCGCTGGGTTTGTTGCAGCGCCGCCATGCGGCACTGAATTTATGCAGACAAGCAGCACTTTCGCCGGTATGATCTGCAATTGTGCATTCCTTGAATTGGGACGATCTCCAGGCCTTTCTGGCCCTTGCCCGCACCGGCCAGTTGGGCCGGGCGGGCTTGGCCATGGGTGTTGACGGGACAACCATCGGGCGCAGGTTGCGCCGCCTTGAAACCCGGCTGGGGGCCAGGCTGTTCGAGCAGACCCGGACTGGCTGTCGCTGGCGGAGTAAAATGCCCCAGAAGTGACATTTGAAAATTCCCCACTTC
>NZ_LJHZ01000111.1:0-19315 GCF_001296055.1 Novosphingobium sp. AAP93 | reverse complement strand
GGAGGGAGCTATGCTGGCATATAGTGACCGACGAGCAACGCTGCGATGGGCCAAAAGCGGCCCGCCCCTTCGGGGTTGCTCTTGGAAGCCCCTCGGACAGCGTCGCGCCGTTTGCACGGGCTACCAGCCCGTGCGGCTCGGCGCTCCTTGCCGAGAAGCTTCCAAGAGCAATCAGGGTGAACCAGATTGGCCGGAAAGTGCTCTAGCCGGGCAGGCGATGGTTTGGCCGACGCCTTCGATGCTGGCGCCGCGCAAGGTGAGCACGAGGCCCTTGTCACCGGCGATGCGCAGCGGCGTACCGACCGCCTTGAAGTTCGCTCCTGCCTCGAGGAAGCAGCGCAGCGGGATGCGCACCGTCATCGGACCGGCAGGCGGGGTGATCTTGAGCGTGGCGCCCGCCATGGTTACCGCGATGGGCCCGGCGGCAGCATCGAGCTTGCCTTCCAGCTTCAGCGCGAATTCCTCGTCGAGCTGGCGCATCAGATCGACCGGCGGGCCATCGATGCCGATGGCGCCTGCTTCGCTCCACACGAACGCTTGCGCATCTTCCTGTGCGCCAAGATCGACCGCGCGGGCGGCAATGCCCGGATCGAGGCTGAGGTGCCAGGGAGAGGGGACTTTGCCCAGCGCGAAATAGACGCCTTCGCTGGCCGAGGCGACGAGATCGACCTTGGGGTCTTCGTTGACCGGGCCGACCGCCGCCTTGCTGGCATAGGTCAGACCGTACCCGGCCGCGAACAGCGGGGTCTTGACCGGCGAGACCGCATCGGCCGGCCAGGGGAAGGACAGCTTGCCGGTAAAGCCGCGCGCAGGCTTGCCATCCTTGCGGGCGACGAGGACATCGGCGACGCCTTCGCCTTGGGTGCCGGGCAGCCATGCCGCGACAAACGCATCGGAGGCGTTGATTTCGGGACCGGTGAACAAGGGGCGGCCCGAGAGGAACACCGAGACGACCTTGATCCCTTGTGCCTTGAGCTTGGCGAGCATGGCCGTCTCGCCCGCATGATCGCGGAAGGCGATGTTGGGCATGTCGCCCTGGAATTCGGCGTAGGGCTGCTCGCCATAGACGACGACTGCAACGTCGGGCCTGTCGGTGAAGCTGCCGTCTGCCGAGAGGGCTGCGCTGCCGCCCGCGTCCTTCACTGCGGCGGCGATGGCGCGGCCGATGGTGTGGCCCTTGGGAAAATCGGCGGCGGTGGTGTCGGTACCCTGCCACGTGATGGTCCAGCCACCAGCCTGCATCGCCATGTTGTCCGCGCCCGGGCCGGTGATCAGTACCTTGGCGCCGGGCTTCAGCGGGAGGACGCCGCCGTTGTTCTTGAGGAGGACGAGCGACTTGGCGGCGGCTTCGCGCGCGACCGCGAGGTGTGCATCGCTGCCGACGACCGAGGGATTGCCGCGATCGACCGGATGCGCGCCGAGCAGGCCGAGCTTGGCCTTGACGCGCAGGATGCGGGCCACGGCATCATCGATGCGCGCCATCGGCAGCGTGCCGTCCCTGGCCTCGCGCAAGGTGGCTTCGTAGAGCCCCTTCCAGCTGTTGGGCGCCATCGCGAGGTCGAGACCGGCAGTGAAGGTTTTCGGGCAATCGGTGACAGTGCAGCCGGGGATCTGGCCGTGGCCGTTCCAATCGCCGACGACGAGGCCCTCGAAGCCCATCCGGCCCTTGAGCACGTCGGTGAGCAGGCTCTGGTTGCCGTGGTTCTTGGCGCCGTTCCAGCTGGAGAAGCTGGCCATCACGGTCAATGCACCGGCATTGATCGCCGGCGGATAGCCCTGCGCGTGCTTCTCCACGAGTTCGCGTTCGGAAACCAGCGCGTCGCCCTGGTCCTTGCCGCCATCGGTGCCGCCGTCGGCGAGGTAGTGCTTGGCCGTGGCCGCGACGCGGTCGGCGGCGAGCGGCTTGCCGGGCACAAGCGCGCCTTGCAGGCCGATGGTCATGGCCGTGGCATAGCTTGCTACCAATGCGGGATCGGCCGCGTAGCCTTCATAGCTGCGGCCCCAGCGCAAGTCCTGCGGCACGGCGAGCGTGGGCGCGAACGTCCAGTCGATGCCGCTGGCGGCGACTTCGATGGCCGTCACTTCGCCGATGCGCTGGATGAGCGCGGGATCATGCGCCGCGCCGAGCCCGATGTTGTGCGGGAAGATCGTCGCGCCCGGCACGTTGGAATGGCCGTGGACCGCGTCGATGCCGAAGAGGATCGGGATGCCCGCGCCAGCCTTGGCCGAGGCCGCCCGGAATTCGTGGACCAGCTTCGACCACTTGGCTGCATCGCCGCGCTCATCGCCGTAAGGGCCGGAATTGCCACCCGCGAGGATCGAGCCGAGCGGGTATCGGGCGAGGTCTTCGGGGGTAATCGCGCTGATGTCCGCCTGAATCATCTGGCCGACTTTCTGCTCGAGCGTCATCGCCGCGATCATGCGGGCAATGCGGCGCTCGGTCTCGGCGCTGGTGATCGCGGCGGGGCTGTGCGCGGCGGGCCAGAGCGCGGGATGGGCCGTGCTGGAATGATCGGTGGGCGCAGCAATGGCGCTCCCTGACGCCAGTAACATGGCAGCCAAAAGCGCGCGCCGAACCATCATTCCCACCCTTCCCTTGTATTCTGTGAACGTTCTCAATCGCGTTCGTCGCATGAGAAAGCATCAAAATCAAGCGGTGGTTTCAGCTATCGGAGTCCGGATCGGAGCGAAGTTCGGCCAGCAATGCTGCAGCAACAAGTGCAAGTGCAGCAAACAGCAGAAACAGCCCCGAAAAGCCGAACCACGGCACCAAAGCTATGGTGAACCACGGCATCACCAGCGAGGGCATCGTGTTGGTGAGATTGAACAGGCCGAGATCGCGCCCACGCCGGTTGCTGTCGGGCAAGGTGCGCAAGGTCTGCGCGGAATGGAGCGCGAGGAAGATCGAGGTCGAGAAGCCGAACACGGCGTAACTCGCGATGCCGGCCGGAACAGTCGTCGCAAGCGCCATCCCGACAAGGCCGATGGGCGCGACGAGGGTGCAGATAACCAGCGGCAGGAACGGCTGCCGCCGCTTGTCCGCCCACCGCCCGGCAAGCAGCGCGGCGGGAGCCGACAGCACGAGAACCGTGCTGAATACCCGCGCGGTGAGGTGATCCTGCACGCCGGGATCGATCGAGCGCAGCCAGAGGTAGAGGAACGAGAACAAGGCAGCCTCGGCAACTTGGACCAGCAGCCGCGCCGCCCACATGCGGATGGCAGCGTGACGGCGGTTCTGCGGTCCTGTCCGCGGCGTGGCGGGCACTGCCGGGGTGTTGGCTCCGGCACGGTTCCACATCAGGAGCGCCGGGAGCACTGCCGCTGCAACAATGGCTGCGACAACGACTAGCCGGCCATCGGCGGTCGCGAGGCCCGGGATCGTGACCACTGCGCCTGCCAGCGCGCCAAGGCCGGGCGCAAAGGCCAGCAAGCCGCCGAGCAGACCCTTCTGGCCATCAGGCACGCAGTCCGCACCCCATGCCGCCAGCGGCGCCAGCATCATGTTCAGCCCGAGCTGCCACAGCACCACGACCGCGATGATCGCCTGCAGGCTGTGCGCCGCAGGGACGACGAGCAGCAGCACGCACGACAGCGCAAGGCCGAGCGCGACCCACGGACGGCGCGCTCCCGTTATGTCGCTCAGCCAGCCGAACAGGATATGGCCGACGCTTGCCGAGATTGCGCCGCAGAAGGCGATGGCGGAGAGCCACATGATCGCCTGCTCGCCCGGCACCAGCGCGGCGATGCGTACAGGCAGCAGGATGGTGAGGAACGGGACATAGGCAATCGCGCCGCCGGCCCATGCGAGCGCATAGAGCACGAGGAACCACAGGGGCTGGCGCAGCGGGGCCGCGCCGGGCTGATCAGGCACTCACGGTTTGCCTGACATCGGCGATCGAACCGCGCGCGACAAGGCTGGCGGGTATCACGGTGACCGCCTCGGGCAGGCAATCGCCCTTTTGCGCCGCGATGATCAGTTCCACCGCCTTCGAGGCGGTCGCCGCGATGGGTTGGTCGACAGCGGTCAGCGGGGGCTGGGTGAACTGCATCATCGGCGTGTTGTCGAAGCTGATGAGCGAAAGATCGCGGGGCACGGCAAGGCCCGCCTGACGCGCGACTTCGAGCGTTGCCAGCGCCATCTGGTCGCTGCTTGCGATGATGGCAGTGGGCGGGTTCGGCAGGGAGAGAAGGGCACGCGCGGCACATTCGCCCGAGGCGTAGGTGAAGTCGCCTTTCTGCAGCAGATCGTCTGTCGGCAGTCCGGCCTCTGCCATCGCGGCTTTCCAGCCGTCGACGCGCCAGCCGCTCAGGTTGTATTCCGCCGCGCCCGCGATGAAGCCGATGCGGCGGTGGCCGTGATCGACCAGATGGCGCGTGGCGGTGGCGGCCGCGCCTTCGTCGTCCATCAGGATCGGCATCCCGGCATCCCTGGCCTTGGAGCCGATGCGCGCGAACGGGATCTGCTGATCGGCAAGGCAGCGCACGATCTGCGGATTGTCCGAGTGCGGCGGGGTGAGGATGATTCCATCGGGCTGCAGCGCGGCAATCGCGGCGAGGAGTTCGCGCTCGACATGGTCGCTGTGCGTATCGACCAGTTCGACGATCATCCGATAGCCATGTTCGGCACACTTGAGCATGCCGCCGAGCAGCATCTGGTCGACCCAGTCTGTGCCCTGCCGCGCGCGCCAATCGGCGATGGTGCGGTCGCGGTCGTTCAAGGCGAGGATCAGATACGAGCGCGAACCGCTCATGCGCTGGGCAGCGATGGACGGCACATAGCCGAGGCGCGTGATCGCCTCCTGCACGCGTTCCTTGAGTTCGGGGCGGACGTTCGGCTCGTTGTTGATGACGCGGCTGACGGTCTGGAGCGAGACCCCGACATCTGCCGCAACGTGCCTGATCGTGACCGCCTGACGACGCCTCGCCATGCGCTTACTCGCTCCCCGCTGGTCCGCCCGGCGCAGTGCTGGCGGTCATTTCCGGCTTTTGCCAGACGCGCACCCAATCGATCAAGAAGCGCTTGGGAAAATTGGTATTCGAGATGCCCTTAAGCCCCCGAGATTCCGCAAGCCCGCCACCGAAGGCAAGGTTGAGGATGAGGTGAAAGGGCTGGTCGAACGGCGCGCCCGACGCGTTGGAGCCGGAAGTGAACCACTCCTCGCGCTTGCGGACGGCATAAGTCTCGCCGTCGAACTGCCAGACGATCTGGTCCGGTTGCCATTCGATGGTGTAGGTGTGGAAGCCTGAAAGCACGGCAGGGCGGTGGACTTCCTCCCCCTTGTGCGCGTTGCCCGGCCAAGGCTTGCCGAAGTGGAGAGTGCCGAGGATCGTGTCTTCCTTGCCGCCGGGGCACCCCTTGCAAGGCACGCCAAGGTTGACGGCTTCGAGGATGTCGATCTCGCCAGAGGCCGCCCATCGGCCATAGGTACTGGCTTCGGGCAGCATCCAGATGGCGGGCCACGTCCCCTGGCCTTGCGGCAGGCTGGCGCGTACCTCGACGCGGCCATAGCGCCATGCGGCCTTTCCGTGCGTGGTGAGGCGGGCGGAGGAAAAGTCGCGCTTCACCAGATCGCCCGGCTTTGACGGATCCTTGCGCTGATTGGCGGGGAGGGCAGGACCAGTCACGTTCTCGCGCAGCGCGGTGATCACGAGCGCGCCGTTTTCGATGCGCGCGTTGTCCGGCCGGTCGGAATAGCACTGGCGTTCGTTGTTGCCGCCGCCCCAGCAGTCGACATCGAAGCTCCATTTCGAAGCATCGATGGCCGGGTCATTGAACTCATCCGACCAGACGAGTTGCCAATCCGATGCAGCCTGCGCTTGCAGCGGCAATGCTATCGCGGCGAGCGTGAGCCAGTGCCGGATCACGCCGCGCGCGCCTCCTGCGCGCCGCAATACTGCGCGACATAGGCATGGTGATCGGGAAGCCCCGCCACCGTCTTCGCGACGCTGTCGCGCAGACCCGCGAGGAGATGCGCGAGTTCGGCATCCGACAGCTTCGTGGCGACGGGGTGGTAGCTCTTCGGCATGATGCCCTGGCCCATCATCACCTGCACCCAGCTGTTCTCGACGAAGAGCTCCTCGTTCTTGCGGAAGACGCGGCCGGTTTCGCGGAACAGCTCGATCTTGTGAGTGAGGCTCTCCGGGATATCCATGCCCGCGCACTGGCGCCAGAACGGGCTGTCGCGCCGGTCGGTCGCCTTGTAGTGGAGGATAAGGAAGTCGCGGATCTGCTCCATGTCGGTGAGCTGCTGATCGTTGAATTCCGCGACATCACGCGGGCTGATCTCGCCCATCGGCATCATGCGGATGACGCGCAGGATGGCGCGCTGGATGAGGTGGATGGAGGTCGATTCCAGCGGCTCCATGAACCCGCCGGAAAGCCCGATGGCGACGCAATTGCGGTGCCACTGCTTGCGCCGCGCGCCGGTGGTGAAGCGGATCACGTTGGGCTTTGTGAGAACCTCGCCTTCTACCGTGCCCAGCAGCCTTTCGAGTGCGGCGTCCTGCGAAAGATAGCGGCTGCAATAGACGATGCCGTTGCCGCCGCGATGCTGCAGCGGAATGCGCCACTGCCAACCGGCATCATGCGCGATGGCGCGGGTGTAGGGCACGGGCGGGCGGACGCTGGCGGTCTGCACGGCTATCGCGGAATCGCAGGGCAGCCAGTGCGTCCAGTCGTCATACCCGACGTGGAGTGCGCCTTCCATCAGCAGCGCGCGGAAGCCGGTGCAGTCGAGGAACAGATCGCCCTCGATCCGCTGGCCCGACTCCAGGCGCAGCGCGGCAATGTCGCCGGTCTCGGGATGAAGCTGGACTTCGGCGATCTTGCCCTCGACGTGGCGGCAGCCGTCCGCCTCGGCCAGCTTGCGCAGGAACACGGCGTAGAGGCCGGAATCGAGCTGGTAGGCGTAGTTGATGCGGTTGTCCGGCAGGTGTGCGAATTTGGACTTCATCGCGGCCTGCAGTTCAATGCAATAGTCGTCGTAGCTCGCCTTGTGGCCCTTCGTCAGGCCGTGCATCCAGAAGTGCTGGAAGCCCGCGCTCCAGTGGTCGCGGCCGGTGATCCCGAACGAGTGGAAGTAGTTTTCCCCCTCCACGCGCCAGTTCTCGAAATTGATGCCGAGCTTGAAGGTGGCCTGCGTCGAACGCATGAAGTCGGCTTCGCCAATGCCGAGCAGGCGGTTGTAGGCAACCAACGGCGGGATCGTGCTTTCACCGACGCCGATCGTGCCGATGGCTTCGGATTCGACCAGCACGAGATCGATCGCATCGCCCATCGTGCGGGCAAGCGCGGCGGCGGCCATCCATCCGGCGGTGCCACCACCGGCGATCACGACACGGCGCTTGGCGTAAGTTCCAGTCATTTGCTGAGTGTCCTTAGCAGAAACGAACGGAGGCGTCCGGCGGCGGCAGGATCGAGCGGATCCAGAATGCCGCGCCCGCCTTCGGGGAGATGGGCGGTGACGTCGGGGCCATTTTCGAAGACGTAGTGGTCGAACAGCGCGCGCCAGATCGCCTTGTCTTCGGCCGGCAAGTCGCGGATCGAGAGGATCGCGTGGTTCAGGGCGTCCTGCGGTTGCCCGAGCCAGCGCGGCGTATCGCGCCACCAGTAGTTCATCAGCACGTTGAACGGAGCGAGGCCTTCAACGTGGTGCCACCACATCGAAGGGATGAACAGCGCATCGCCCGGCTCCAGCACCGCGACTTGCGCGTGGGCCAGTGCCTCGGCGAAGCGCGGGTACAGATCGAGATCGGGCGCGTGGAAATCGACCATCGAGACAGCGCGCCCCGCCGGGGTATTGTCGATGGGCCCCAGGTGCAGGCTGGCGAACTGGTCGGGCGGAAACAGCGTGAAGCGGCGGCGTCCGGCGGCGCAGCAGGCGAGATTGTCCGGGAAGTCGTTGTGCGCGGCGATGCGGGTAGGGGTGCCGATCCAGAGGCTGACGATCGGCTCCCGCTTGCCGAGGTCGACTGTGTTTTCGGCGGCGACGGTGGTGAAGTGCGTCGGCACGTCGATCGAGCCGAGGTAGATCGCGGGCGCATCCGCGCGGCCTTCGTTGGCGTCCATGCCGCTAAAGATATCCGCCAGCTTGCCGCGGGCCTCGCGGAAATTCATTTCCATGTCGTCGGCGTAGAACAGGCGGCCGTCCTTGCCGGGCTGACCGAGCGAAACCGAGAACGGGACGGGGCGCGCGCGTTCGACCAGGTAGGCGCGGGCCGCGCGGGCCGACGTCAATCCCGCCTGCACCAGCGGCCAATCTCGCACCAGCCCGCGGATCACGAACGGCGTGCGCGCGCCTTGCAGCATGGCATCGAGCGCGGCGGCATCCTGCACCGTGCGCTCCTCCACCGCAGGCATCGCGGCGAAGATCGAGGCGTCAGCCTCAGCCAAGCGCGACCTTGCGGTTCTTGCGTGCGACAAGGCCGCCGAACTGCGCGAGGCTGGCGAGCACCATATAGATGCGCGCAAGGTGTCCCTCCGCCATCAGCGCCGCCAGCGCTTCTCCGTCAAGACCGGCAAGCCGCTCCTCATGGATCGTCTGGAAGCCGACGAGCGTCTGGACCGCGCCGTTGTCGAGCGTGACTTCGAGGCTGAACGGCTCGACGAGGCTGTAGGCTTCGAGCGCGGTGAAGAAGGCCTCGCTCTCATGCCAGGCATAATCGAGATCGCCGAGCATGTTGGCGATGGCTTCGAGATAGGGCGTCGCCGTGCCCGCATCGTCGAACACGCGCATGCCTTCACCGTTGGTGGAAACGCGCGCGTGGCCCATGTCGATATGGACTTGCGGCGGGGCGCCTTCCTCAGCCGCGCGGCCGATGAGGAAGGGTTGTACCGCATGGGCCATCGGGCGGTAGCGGGCTTCCCATGTGCTTCCGTTCAGGAACAGGTTCTCGCCCGCCTCGAACCCGAACAGCGCCAGCGCGGCAAGCTTGCCTGTCTCCGCGTCGCGGCGGAAAACGATGGGATAATGCGCCTGCACCTCGCGGAACTCGGCCGGCATGGCGAGGCTGGCCATGACATTGTCGCCATACTCTGCGCCGGCTTCGGTGTGGATGCGAAGCTGGCCGTGGTCGGCGGGGTTGAGGATCTGGTGCTGGCTCATGCGGGTATCCTGGCAGCCGCGGTCTGCGCGGCGAGACGGTCGAGGTAGTCGCGGGTTGTCGGCAGCGCGGCGGCGAGCGCGCGGGCCTTGGCCGCCACATCGGCGAGGCGGGCGGGCGAGGGAGACGCTCCGCTCAGCGGAACCGGCAGGCCCATCCCGTGGAGCACATATTGCTGGCTGGCGGCGGGGAACATCTCGTCGACACGCGGGAAATCCCATGCCGAGGGTTGCTGCTCGCGCCACAGCGCGAGACATTCGGCGAGGCGCGGCGGGATCGTTTCGGGCGCGCGCTGGGCCTGCCAATAGGGCTCGGTACGCTGGCTCGGCACGTAGTGAAGCTTGAGAAATTCGACCACGCGGTCCCAGCGATAACGGAACAGCTCGTTGAACCGCGCGGCGTGGATATCCATGCTGGCGCGGCTCTGCGGGAAGTTCTCGGCCAGCGCCTTCAGCGAAAGTTCGATCAGCACGATGGCCGAAGCTTCGAGCGGCTCGATGAACCCGGCGGAGAGTCCCACGGCGAGGCAATTGCCGATCCAGAAGCGGTCACGGTGGCCGGTCTTGAAAGCAAGCTTGCGCGGGGTGAGGCTGGCCGCATCGGCGCCGGGAACCTTGGCCGCGACATAGCCGCGCAGGATTTCCTCCGCGCGCTCATCCGAAAGAAAGCGCGAGGCATAGATGCAGCCGATGCCGCGGCGGGTTGGCAGGCCGATATCCCACAGCCAGCCAGCTTCGTGCGCCGTGCCGATCGTCTGCGCCGCAATGGGGCTGCCGGGCTCGACCGGGACCTGAACGGCGAGTGCACGGTCGTTGAACGAGACATCGCTACGGTCGATCCAATCGGCGCCGCATTCGCCTGCGATGAGGATGCCCGCCTGACCGGAGCAGTCGAGGAAAAGATCGCCTGCAAGCGGTTCGCCATCACGCAGCATGAGTGCAGCGATATCGCCGTTTGCTGCACGGGTGACGCCGGTGACATGTGCGGCAATCCGCTTGACGCGCAGGCGCTTGGTCCCGTGCCGCATCAGCAGCGCGGCGAACTTGCCGGCATCGAGGTGGTAGCCATAGTTCAGGGCGCCGGCGTAATCCGGCATGGTGCGCTGGCGCGGTGCAAGGTTTGCGGCGCAAACGGCATGCTGCGGAGTGATCGCCGCAGCAAAGGGGCCTTGCTGACCGCTTGCCTGCCATCCGGCGGCAAGCCCTTGCATGTCGGCGGCCGGTGGAGCGCTGAAGGGGTGGAGATAGCTGTCCTGCGCCGAACCATCGCGCCAGCCATCAAAGCGTGAGCCCTGCTTGAAGGCTGCGTCGCATTCGGTGAGAAACTCCGCCTCCGGGATGCCGATGGTCGCAAGGGTCTCGCGCATCGTCGGCCAGGTGCCTTCGCCCACGCCGATGGTCGGGATATCGGGCGCCTCGACCAGTGTCACGCGCTTGTCCGGCAGCCGCGCGGCGAGGAGGCACGCGGAAAGCCAACCGGCGGTGCCGCCGCCGACGATCACGATATGCTGGATCGGGTTGCTCATCGAAACGCGACCTTAGCGCACATGGGCCGTGCTTGCCAAAAAGAAGAGCCGCACCGCGCGATGCAGTGCGGCTCTTGCAGGTTGCAGACCTTCTGGAAGGGGAGAACTTGTCAGAAGGTGAAGCGGGCACCACCTGCCCAGCGGGCATAACCCGGTGCCGCGAAGAACACGGTCTGGTCGTTGCGCTGGTGACCCTTGCGGCTCGCGTTGGTGATGTTGATGCCTTCGGCGAAAACCGTGACACCCTTCTTGATCTCGTAGCTCGCGCTCATGTCCCACTGGCCATAGGCATTGGTGTAGTAGGGATCGAACCCGTAGCCACCAAGGAAGCCGGCACGCCAGTTGTAGGCGATACGGGCCTGAAGGCCCTTCTTGTCGTAGTAGAGTACCGCGTTCGCGCTGTCGCTGATGCCGGTGACAGCGAACTGCGGGACGGTGTAGCGCAAGGCATTGTTGAACTTGGTGTCGCTCTTGACGATGGTGTAGTTCAGGATCGTGCCGAAACCGGTGTTCCAGAAGCTGTGCTGGATGGCGAATTCCCAGCCATAGACACGTGCCTGCTGATTGCTGTTGGTCGGCTGCGTGATGATGAAGTTCACCAGCGGATCGTCAGCCAGCGACTTCACGCCTGTCACGTTTCCGGCGCCATCCCGGCCGGCGACGGTCTGCGGATACTTGTTGCCGATATAGTTCAGGATCGACTGTGCGGTGGCATCGGAGCCCAGTGCAGCACGCGCTTCACGCGCCCGATCGCCGGCAGCGGCATTGGTCAAGCCGAACGCGGGCTGATTGACCTGCGTCTGGTTGATGTAGTTCTTCACCACCTTGTGGAAGAAGCCGATCGAGATGTAGCTGGTCGGCCCGTAGTACCACTCGCCCGAGATATCGACGCCCTTCGACTTGTAGGGAAGCAGGTCCGGGTTGCCGCTCGCGCCGGTGCTGCCACCTATGCGGATCGGCGAGTCAAGCGTCGTCCCGCCCTGCAGGCTGTTGTAATCCGGACGGGTGATCGTGTGGCTGTACGACACGCGGAACTTGACGTTCTTGAACGGCGACATGTCGAAATCGACTGCCGGCAGCCAGTTCGAGTATTCGCCCTTGCGGGTGACGAACGAGCTTTCGCTGCCGTAGACGATCGCGGTTTCGTTGCCGCCGGTCCACACGGTGCCGGTGGGCACGGGAACGAGCGCGGTCGAGTCAACCTTGGTCCGCTCGTAGCGCAGACCAAGCCGCAGGTGTGCCGGGTTCTCGCCGAGATCGAAAGTGTGCGTTGTCTGGAGGTAGGGCGCGATGGTGCGCTCGCGCGTCGTCCGGTCGCGGTCGAACCGGGCAAGGCAGGTACCGGGCGTGACCGCCGTGGCGCAGATGCCAATCCGGTCGTTGAGCAACGTGATCAGCCCGCGAGTGTTGATGTCGAAATAGCTCGGGATGATCGAAGGATCGTTCGAACCACTGATCCCCGCAAGGTCCTTGGGCAAGTCACGGATCGTGTAGAGATCATCGGGCGTATCGGCCTTCGAGAGCGTGCCGCCCCAGGTGTCGTTCTGGATCACGCCGAAGGCCGAACGCACCTTGTTTTCGGTGTAGGTCACGCCGAAGTCGAGGCTGTTGATGAACGAGGCGTCGAAATCATAGCCTCCGCGGAAGCTGACTTCGTTGATCTCGTCGCGCTGGTAGGCGGTGCGGAAGGCGTTGCCGGCCGGGCGGATATTGGCGGCGGTGATTTCGGCGCCGGGATACATCTCGACCGAGATCACCGGGATGCCCTTGGTGAAATCGACCTTCTGGTTCTTCACACCATAGATCGCGCTGCCGACAGCGATGCCGGTACCATAGGGCGCGGTGGGCTTGCTCTCGGCGGTCGAATGGTGGCCGTCGAGCTCAAGGCGCAGGCCGCCCGGGCCGTCCCACTTGAGGTTGCCGCCGATCGACTTGTTGCGCGAACGGTTGGCCGCGACCGCGCCGGTGATGGCAAGGTCCTTGCCTTCGTTCGGGCCGAAGCTTTCAGCGTAGAAGTTGGGGCCGGCAGCGGGGCCATCGGTCCAGCTGCTGCTGGTCTGGTTGTGATTGAACCACACGCCGATGCTGTTGGTGCGGGCATCGATGGTGTTCTGCGAGAAGGTGTAGTCGACCGTCGCCACCAGCGTGTCGGTCGGCTTGAACTGCACGACGGCCTGGCCGTTGATGCGCTCGCGGCGGAACGTGGTGAAGTCGTAACCGGCGTTCTGCGTCACCTGATAGACCGTGTTGGGACCCGGACGGTTTTCGGTGCGCGCGAAGTTGCCGCGCCAGTCGTTGGCGTCGACCGGGAGCGAGCCCCAGTTGTTTTCGTAGCCGAGATAGCCTTCGCGCCAGCCGGCGTTGAACTGGGCCTGGCTCGCGCGGCGATCCTGATAGGAGCCGCTGATCGAGATGCCGATGCGGTTGTCGGCGAAGGTATCGCTGATGACGCCCGAGAATTCCGGCTTCACCGCCGCGCCCTGGAACACCGAGGTGTCGTAGAGCGCCTTGGCGCCGATGCTGCCATGGAGGCCGGGCCGATCAAGCGGGCGCGGCGTCTTGATGTTGATCACCGAGCCGATACCGCCGGTGGCCAGCGTGGCGCGGCCCGACTTGTAGACCTCGACGCCCGCGATGCCTTCGGATGCGAGGTTGGCGAAATCGAAGCTGCGCGAAGCCGGCGCGCCGCTCGAGCCGCCAAGGCTCGAGGCGGGCATCTGGCGGCCGTTGAGCAGGACGAGGTTGTAATCGGGGCCGAAGCCGCGGACGGTGACGAACTGGCCTTCGCCGTTGCTGCGGTCGATCGACACGCCGGTGATGCGCTGCAGCGATTCCGCAAGGTTGGTGTCGGGGAACTTGCCGATGTCTTCCGCCGAGATCGCGTCGATCACGCCGATCCCGGTCTTCTTGATGTTCAGCGAGCTCTTCAGCGAGGCACGGATGCCGGTGACAACGATGGCGTCGGGCGCGTCGTTGCTGGCCGCCTGCGGAGCGGGCTGGGCCGCTTCCTGCGCCATGGCTTGCTGCGCGGTGAGAGCGAGTGCTGCTGCCGAAGCCCCGAGCATGAGGTGGGCATAGGCAGGCTTGCGCGATGCTTTCATAGCGATTCTTCCCCCTGAAATCCGGCACTTTTGTCCGGTTGAGTGCCGATTGTGAACGTTCACCTAGATGAGAACGTTCACTTCGTCAAGCCGCAAGGGCGCGTTTCGCGCAAGGATACTTGCACTTTTTGCCTAGAGCGCGTGGGTGGGCTGCGGCCGCACAAGGAAGCGGCCGAGCACGATCGCCAGCGCCATGGAGGCGGCGGCAAGTGCAGCATAGGGCTGCAGCAATGGCAGGCCAAGCAGGACCAGTTCGTCGTTCCCGCCCGGCACCAGCAGACTGCCCAGACCCATGAGCGCTCCGCCCGCAAGGCAGCGCAGCGCGTCGGCCAGCGGCGGGAGGCGCAGGCGGAGCGAACCTTCGCTCCACCCGCCGACGATGGCGCCGACGAGCAGGACGGCGAACAGCGCCAGCTTGATCACGAGGCCCGAATGGCGCCCTTCAGCGAGCGCAAGCAGCGCCGAGGTATAGGCCCATGGGCCGACGAGGATGAGCAGCAGGCTGAAGGCGATCCCGATGACGGTGGTCGCCTGATGCGGATGCCAGACATGGGCGGCGAGTTCGCCGCGCCGGGCGGCCTGCCATGCACTCCGGGCGCGCCATGCGGCGAAGACCGTCAGCGGCACGATCAGCCAGCCGGCGTCCAGCAGCGGCGCACCGCCCACCATCGGCGGGCGCTGGCCGAAGCGCGCGGAAAACATGGCGCAGGACAGGAAATAGCCGAGCGGCGTGAGCAGGTAGGCCCATTGGCCCGAGCCGATGCGCGCGATGGCGCCGAACATGCAGGCGCCGGACAGCAAGGCGCCAAGACCAAGCAGCACGCCGCCAAGTGCGCTCGCAGCGCTGGGTGGATAGCCGACGGGCAGGGCGGTATGGCCGCCGAGATGGCGCCAGACGAGGATCGAGCCGGATACCCAAAGCCCGGCTTCGACAAGTGCGAAGAGACGCTCGGTGCGGCGGCCGTCGAGTATTTCGTCGATGGCAGTGACCATGCAGGTCCCGCTGCGCCGGATGGCATAGCCCATCACGCCAGCGCAGCATGCGGCAAGGACAAACACCGGGCTGAGGAGTGCGATGCCCTCCATCGGTCAGATCGCGCGCTGCGCTGCTGGTCTTGGCAAGTCCCGTCCCTCCCGCTCTGCGGCTATTCGCGCGGCGGCCCGGATTGGTTTCAAGGCTTGGTGCTGGCAAGGAAGCGTTGCAGCGGTGGCAGCGCTGCGGCGGGGCTTTCCTCGAACGGCACGTGGCCCATGCCGGGGAGGCGAACGAGCGCGGCGCGGGGCATCAGCCGCAGATAGTCCTCCGCGTTGCGGACGGGGATCATCTGGTCCAGCTCGCCCCAGAGCAGCAAGGTGGGGGCGGCAATGCTACGCAGGCGGGGGGAGGGATCGGACAGGATCGTCTGGCGTGTGCGGTCGAGGATCGCCTGCCGCACACCCGGGGCGAGCAGCAGATCGCGGTAGCGTTCGAGCACGGCATCGGGCAGCGCGTCCGGATGCGCCCAGGCCGGGGCCAGATTGGCGCGGATCAGCGAACGGGGGCCGACCCATGGCATGAGGTTCATGACAAGCGGGACCTCGGGCGCCTTGCCGTATTCGAAGCCGGGGCTGGCAAAACCGTCGGGCGAGATCAGCACCAGCTTGTCCACCCGCTGCGGATAGCGCGCGGCGAACTCCCACGCGAAGCGACCGCCGAGAGAGTTGCCGATGAAAGTCGCGCGCTGGAGGTGGAGCTGGTCCATCAGGCCGGCGAGGATCGCGAGGGTGCGCTCGTCCGAGTAATCGCCGGTCGGGTCAGGCCCGGTCAGGCCGAAGCCGGGCAGGTCGAGCCGGACTACGCGGTACTCTCCGGAAAGCGCCTTGGCCCAGGGCTCCCATGTATCGAGGCTGGAGCCGAAGCCGTGCAGCAGGATCAGCGCCGGAGCGTCGCGCGGGCCGGTATCGCGGTAACGCAGGCGCTGGCCGAGCACGGTGCGGTACTCGCCCGGATAGGCGGCTTCGAGGGCGGCGCGCGACCTGTCCGGCGCATAGAGCCAGATGGCAAGTGCGGCGATGGCGAGAAGCAGGAACACGCAAGCCCACCGCACAATCCGCATCAGCATCAGAACACCGCGTGGTCGCCGCGATCATCGGGCGCAGCTTCGCCGACGATGATCGCGCGGTAGTGATCGAACAGGGTGTCGCTGCCGGTTTCCGGCGTCATGGCGGCATCATAGCGGCCGGTTGCGGGATCCAGCACGAGCATCGACTCGGTCGCGTAATAATGACCGATCCGTGCGAGTTCCGCCTTGGTCCCAAGCGGGGGGATCAGCCGGGACGCGAAACCCAGTGCACCGGCGATGCTACCGAGGAAGCCGGGCGGGACGGAGCGAAACTTCGGCTCCATGCCCAGCATGCCGAACAGCGCCTCGCCTTGTTGGCGCGGTGTGATCGCCGGGCCGGGGCCGCCGATGGGGAGCACCTTGTTCCAGCGCTCCGGTTCGATGAGGCAGCCTGCGATGTAGGCGGCCAGATCGCGGTTGCTGATGGGCTTGCAGGCGGTGAGCGTCCCGTCGCCGAACAGCAGGAAGGGCTTGCCGCTGCGGACCCGCTCGATCTGGCCGGAAAGCGATTTGAAGAAGGCCGTGGGGCGCACGATCGAATAGCGCAGGCCCGAAGCGATGAGGTCCGCCTCGAACGCCAGCTTGGCTTGCTGGAAGGCGAGGCGCGGCTTCTGCACGCAGATCGCCGAGAGCAGCACGAAGTGAGCCGCGCCGCAGCGCTCGGCAAGCGCGAGGGCGTGGCAGTGCGCCGTGTAGTCGATCGCCCAGGCATCGCGCGCCACCCCGGTGCGCGAGGCCATGCACGAGACGACCGCGTCGAAGTGCTCGCCTGCAAAGCCGTCATGCATCAGGCTTGCCGGGTCGGCCGCGTCGGCGCGGCGCAGGGTTGCGCCGGGGAGGTGTAGGGCAGGTTCCTTGCGGACCATCGCGACGACATCGTGCCTTGCCGCGACCAGCGCCTGCACCGCCGCCCGCCCGATGGTCCCGGTGGCGCCGAGCAGGGCGACGCGGCTCATGCGGCGGGTGCTGCCTTCGCCGCCATGACCTGCCGCCCGTCGGCAGCGTGGGCGGCGAGGATGAGGCCGCCGTCTTCCTGCCTGAGGGCAAGGTGCAGCGGCTCGTCGGCCACGGCGGGGGAGACCGCGCGGAAGCTGAACCTCGCGAGTGCCGCCTCGCTCTCCAGCGTGCGGCGGGCAAGATCGAGCAGCAGCGTGGCGATCAGCGGGCCGTGGACGACAAGGCCGCGATAGCCTTCGGTGCCGGTCGCGTAGGGGTGATCATAGTGGATGCGGTGCGTGTTGAACGTAAGCGCGGAATAGCGGAACAGCAGCGCGGGCGAGGGCAGCACGTCGCGGGTCACATCCCATGCCGATGCATCGAAGCGGCTTTCGCCGGGCGGTGGCGGCGCGGGCGGGCTGCCGGGCGGCGGGGCGTCGCGGTAGACGAGGGTCTGCGTCTCGCGCACGGCCAACGCATCGCCCGCGAACGTCTCGTGTGCAAGTTCGGCGAAGACCAGCGGACCGGTGCCTCCCTGCTTCTCTGTAATGGCCAGCACGCGGGTGCGGCGCTTGACGGCGGACCCTACGGTGATCGAACCGAGAAATTCGACCGAACCGGCCGCCCACATGCGGCGCTCGAGATGGAGCGGCGGGAGCAGGCTGACGGGGCTATCATCGCGCTTAGGGTGGCCGTCCGGACCCAGAGTTCCAGTCGGCGCATCGGGCGTGCAGAGGCACCAGTGGAGGCCTTGCGGGGCGGCCTTGACGGGGACATTGCGGTCCAGCGTGGCGCACCAGCGGGCAAGGAGGCCTTCCGTGAAGGTATCGTGCCGCACTTCCTCGCGGCCGATCCATGCGCTGTGATCGCCCATCAGCCCCGTCCTGCCATCAGCCCGCGCGCGATCACTTGCGCCTGGATTTCCGCCGCACCTTCGAAGATCGAGAGGATGCGCGCGTCGCACAGTACGCGGCTGATCTCGTATTCGAGCGCATAACCATTGCCGCCGTGAATCTGCAGCGCGGCGTCGGCGGCGGTCCATGCGGCGCGGGCGGCGTGGAGCTTCGCCATGCCCGCCTCGATATCACAGCGACGTCCTGCGTCCTTGGCCCGTGCGGCGGCGTAGCTGAGTTCACGCGCGGTGACATATTCGGCGAGCATCACCGCCAGCTTGTCGGCAACGCGCGGGAACTGGATCAAGGCCTGCCCGAACTGCTTGCGTTGGCGCGCATAGTCCAGCCCCAGTTCCAGCGCGCGGCGCGTGACGCCGACGGCGCGCGCGGCGGTCTGGATCCGGGCGCCTTCGAAGGTCTGCATCAGCTGCTTGAAGCCTGCCCCCTCCTTGCCGCCCAGCAACGCCTCGGCAGGCGCGCGCATGCCATCGAACTGGAGCGCATATTCGCGCATGCCGCGATAGCCGAGCACGTCGATCTCGCTGCCGGTCATGCCCTCGGCGGGGAAGGGATTGTCCTCGCTGCCGCGCGGCTTGGGAACGAGCAGCATCGAAAGGCCGGCATAGCCCGGCGTATCGGGCTGCGTCCGCACCAGCAGCGTCATCACGTCCGAGCGGGCGGCGTGGGTGATCCAGGTCTTGGCGCCGTGGATCACCCAGTCGCCGCTGGCATCCTGCACGGCGCGCGTGGTGAGCGAGCCGAGGTCGGAGCCGACATCGGGTTCGGTGAAGACCGCAACCGGCAGCGTCTCGCCGCTGGCGATGCGGGGCAGCCAGTGCGCTTTCTGCGCCTCGGTGCCGCCGAGCATGATGAGTTCGCCCGCGATCTCTGAGCGCGTACCCAGCGATCCCGCACCGATCCACCCGCGCGACAGTTCCTCGCTGACGAGGCACATCACGAGCTTGCCGAGGCCGAGGCCGCCATATCCCTCCGGAATGCACACGCCGAAGGTGCCGAGCTGCGCCATCGCTTCCACCGTCCCGTCCGGAATCAGCGCATTGGCGAGATGCCACTTGTGCGCGTGGGGGATGATTTCGGCATCGGTGAAACGGCGGAACTGGGCGCGGATTTCATCGAGTGCTTCGTCGTGGAAGGTTTCGCTCGGCCATTGCCCTTCCGCCAGTGCAGCGGCGAGGGCAGCGCGGGTGTCTGCCATGTCAGCGTCAAGCAGCGGCGCGACGGCTGCTGCCAATGCGCGCGCTTCGGCTGCAAGCCCGAGATCTGACGGGCGCAGCATTTCGGCGGGGCCCATCAGGAGCGCGCCGGTGAGTTGGCCAAGCGTCTCGGCAAAGGCGAGCTGCGCGACATGGGCGTCGAGCGGATTGCTGCTGCCTTCGGCCCAAGCCGCGACAGCCTCCAGCGCGGCGACGCTGGTGGCGATCCACGCAAAGCCATGCGCGGCGCGCTGCTCTGCCTCGACCGGGCGATTGGCGAGGCGCCTCGCCAGCGCACTGCGCGCGGCGTCGCGATAGGTTTCAGCCTCTTCGAGTAATGGGCGCAAGGCCACGGACATAGCGATTACTCAATCAAACTCCCCGTTCGTGTCGAGCGAAGTCGAGACACCATGCGCGGTGCGTGGTGTCTCGACTTCGCTCG